>JAJZGN010000004.1 GCA_021798435.1 bacterium
CGATCTCCGGAGGTCGGCGTGCCCGGAGAGGGTGTAGGCCACCGTGTCCAGGTCCGGGCTGACGTGGAGGCCATGCACCTCGAAGTCGTCCGCCGTGTTGCCGATGACGGTGATCTCGGCTCCGGGCGCCGCCTCCAGCAGGCCCGACAGGAAGCGAGCCGCCCCCACCCCACCCGCCAGGACCGTGAGGCGCAGGCGAGTCAAGACGGTAGACCCCAGGCCACGGACTACGACCAGGTCTCAGCCGGCGGGCGCGGCCGGCCGCAGGGCGGTGGCGCGGGCCGGGTCTGCGGGTCCCGTGGCGAGCCGAAGGGCCGGCGCGGACGCCGAACCCGAGACCGGGCTTGGCGGTCTATGCCTCCCCGCTCGAGCCCGAAGGGCCAGGGCCACAGCTCCCGGCCCCTGAGAGGATCAGACCGCGCTGCAGGCCTTTGCCGCGCCTGCGCCGTCGCCGGCGTCAAAGGAGCTGCCGCAGGAGCAGGTGCGGACCGCCTGAGGGTTGTGGACGGTGAAGCCGCCACCCATCAGGCTGTCGATGTAGTCGATCTCCGCCCCCTCCAGGTAGGTGGCGCTGTAGGGGTCCACGAACACCTTGATGCCGTCCTGCTCGGTCACCTCGTCGTCGCCGGCGGGGGCATCGTCGAAGCCCATGCCGTAGCTGAACCCGGAGCAGCCGCCGGGGGTGACGTAAACCCTGAGGCCCATCTCAGGGCTCTCCTGCTGGGAGAGCAGGGTCTTGAGCTGGCTCAGAGCCTGATCGGTGACGCTGATCATGAATGCTGTACCTCGAATTGCCTTGGGACCGGCCCCGTCTCACCAAGTTTAGCGTCCCCGCCGCTCACCAGTAGCGCTCCTCGCGCCAGGGGTCGGCGCTGTTGTTGTAGCCGTTGCGCTCCCAGAAGCCCAGCCGGTCCTCGCGGAGGAACTCGATCCCCTCCACCCACTTGGCGCTCTTCCAGAAGTACTTGCGGGGCAAAACCGCCCTCACGGGATACCCGTGCTCCGGCGCCAGGGGTGACCCGTCGTGGGAGTAGGCGAGGAGCGCGTCCTCGGCGGTGGCGAACTCCAGGGGCACCGAGGTGGTGAAGCCCTGGTGGCAGTGGAACTCCACAAAGGCGGCTTGGGGGTCCACCCCTGCGGTCCGGGCGAGGTCGGCCAGGGGAACGCCCAAGAAGTGGTTGTCGAAACGGCTCCAGGTCGTGACACAGTGGATGTCGCAGAGCAGCTCCCGCGCCGGCAGCGCCAGCAGCTCCGGATAGGAGAGGAGCTGCTCCCGCTCCACCTCCCCGAAGACCCGGAGCCGCCAGCTGGAGATCTCATAGGAGGGCACCGACCCGTAATGGAGAACCGGCCACTTCTCGGTGAGGACCTGTCCCGGGGGAAGGCGGGCGGGGTTGGCGGCCACCCGGGGGTCAGGAGTACGCCGCCACGACTTCACAGCCCCATCGTAAGCCCCCGACCCAAAGCTCACACCTTGCTGTGGGCGGGCACCCAGCTGCCGTCATCCTCCCGCTGGAAGTCCTGGAAGACCCCCGATGACTCCCGCACCATGATCTCGGCGATCCTGGAGAAGATGAGGCGCATCTCCTCCTCGGCGCCGGGGGCGGTGCGCATCTCGACCACGTGGCGCAGGGTGCGCAGGTTCATCGTCATCACCAGGTCGGTGCTGAGGCCGATGGGGGCGAGGCGGCGCAGCGCCGAGGTGACCTCCTTCTTCACGTGGAAGGGAACCCCCTCGGCATCGATACCCAGTTCGCGAGCTGCCTCCACCTGGAACTCCTCCAGCTGCTCCACGATCTCCAGGCACCGCTGGCGGACCGGCTCCAGCGCCGGTGGCACCCGGAAGCCGATGTCCACGAGCCGCACGTAACGCAGGCTCTCCTGACTGTAGGCGGCGCCGGCCCGGTGGCGAACGATCTCGTGGGTGGCCACCCGGCTCACGCCATGAAGGGCGAAGGTGTAGTTGGCGTGCTCCAGCACGCTCCCGTGACGGCTGGAGAGGATGTTGAGGAAGTAGGCCCCCTGGTGCCGCCGCACCTTCTTCACGTTGGGGTTGAGGCCCGGCTCCCAACTCCGGTAGCAGGCCCGCCCGGCGAACTCCACCAGGAGCTCGCCGTCGTTCAGCCCTCCTTCGGCCTCGGCGAGCCGGCGGTCGAGCCAGCCCGCACCTCCGACCGCCTCCAGGTAGGCCCGCATCGCCTGGCGGTCCACGCTGGGACGGCTGAGCAGGAACACCTCTGGCGCGGTCTCCCTCACCATCTCGGACCGGCTCCCGGCGGCGCGGGCCTCACCCCAGGGCCGTCAGCGCTTGGTCGAAGCTGGCTCGCACGCAGGTGAAGCTGGGCACGTCCCGCAGGGTGTACGAGGACGCCTCCGAGTCCCGCAGCGCCTGGACGCAGTCCAGGAAGTCGGCTGCGCTGTCGGTCTCAAACGCCACCACGAACTCCTGGTCGTCGAGCCCGAAGGAGTAGGTGGTGTTGATCTTCACGCTGGGAAAGAGATGCCCGATGCGGATGTGCTCCTGCATCATCCGCTGGCGCTCTGGGTCCGGGAGCGCCCACCAGGCCCGGGTCTTGACGAAGGGGTAGACGAAGAGGTAGCGCAGCTTCCCAGGGGCGATGATGAGCCGGTCAGTGGTCCCCCCGGCCTGAGGGTGCTCGGCGTCCACGTAGCTAGACCGCTTGGTCATGGCGGTGTAGCTGTGGGCACAGCTCAGGTAGCCCGCGAGAGAGGTCCGGTTGAGGTCTTGGAAGAGGGCCTGGAGGCGGTCCACCTCCTCGCTGACCGCCCAGAGCATGAAGTCGCAGTCGCCTCGGGTCCCCACCAGCGTGTAGCTGCGCAGGAGGATCCGCCGGTTGTGCTCTGCGAGCCGGGAAACGTACTCCTCCCGGTGCGCCCGCCTCACCTCGGGGTCCAGCCTCCTCCAGGCGGAGTCCACCCTGAAGAAGGCGAAGCGCACCAGCTGGCGCGGGGCCGGCCGAGTGGCGTCCCGTACCCGGACTGGCCCGACCTGCAGTTCGGGGGGACTCGCGACCTCGGTCATCTCTGTCTGAACTCCATTGTGCCCTGCTGGATCCCCTCGCTGCCGACCGGCTCCAGGTGCCCGCAGGTGGAGCAGAGGTGGCCGCGACCCCGGCGCACCACCTCCCGGCCGTCCTTGAGCCGAACCAGCCGCTCGGGTCCGTCCAGCGACTCCCATGGTGCGGGGTCGCCGCCGCAATGTTCGCAGCTGGAAGGGGGCGGGTTGAGCAGCAACTCAGCCCTCCCCGGCGCAGAAGGCCAGGGCCGAGCGCAGCATGACCTCGACCCCGACCGGCAGGCAGGCCTCGTCCAGATCGAACTCCGGGTGGTGGTGGGGGGCAGCGATCCCCGCCTCGCGGCCGCCGCCTCCGAGCAGGAAGTAGCACCCCGGCACCCGTTCCAGGAAGAGGGCCACGTCGTCACCCACGGTGATCGGGTCCGGCTCCACCAGCCCCACTCCGGGGCTGGCGGCCACCGCCGCCCGGACCAGAGCGGCCATACGAGGGTCTGACACCACCGGGGGGCAGCCAACCCCGACCACCGTCTCGGCCGAGGCTCCGAAGGAGGCGGCGATCCCGGCGGCGATCTCCTCGATGCGCCGCAGGAGGCGCAGCCGGGTCTCGGCGCTGAAGGCTCGGACGGTGCCGGAGAGCCGCACCTCCTCGGGGATCACATTGAACGCCTGGCCGCCCTGGATCTGGCCCACGGTGACCACGGCGGACTCGAAGGGCGAGGTCTCTCGGGACACCAGGGTCTGGAGGGCGAGGACGATGAGGCTGGTGATCGGCACCGGGTCCAGCGCCTGGTGAGGAAGGGCACCGTGGCCACCTCGGCCCCGCACCACCAGGGCGAACTCGTCTGCGGACGCGAAGATCGCCCCATCGCGAACCCCGACCGTGCCCGCCGACACCCCGCTCCAGATGTGGAGGCCGAGTGCGCCGTCCACGGGAGGATCGTCCATGACCCCCTCCCGGATCATCTCGTCCGCTCCGCCGGCGGTCTCCTCCGCCGGCTGGAAGACAAGGCGCACCGCGCCGTGGAGTTCCGCCCTGAGCCGGCCCAGCCCTTCGGCGACCCCCAGGGCGATGGCCACGTGGGCGTCGTGGCCGCAGGCGTGCATCACCCCCGGCACCTCGGAGCGGTAGGGCCGGTCGGGGCCGCGCTCCTGGATCGGGAGGGCGTCGATGTCGGCTCGGATCAGGAGGCGCCGGCCGGGGCCGGCACCGCCCTCCAGCTCCGCGACCACCGCCCGCCCCCCCACAAGGAACCTGGGCTGCCACCCGATCTCAGAGAGCCGGGAGGCGATGAACCGAGCGGTCGGCCCCTCAGCCCCGGAGAGGTCGGGGTGGCGATGGAGGTGGCGACGGTCCTGGGAGAGCCGCGCGGACATCTCCTTGGCCAGCCGCCCGGGATCGAGGGCACTCACCCTGGCACCCGAGGGAGATGCTGGCGGAGCACCCTCGGAAGGCTGGAGTTGGCACAGCAGACGGCCCCCAGACGGCGCGCCTCCGGGGCCCAGGCTCCGGCCTCGACGTGGGCTCCGAAGCAGATGGCAGGGAGTTGGGGAAGGCTGCTCCGCACCTGGAACAGCAGGGCCAGACGGCGCTCCGGCTCCCGATTGAGGTCCACGAGCAGGAGGTCGACGCTCAGGGCGTCAGCAGCCCTCCCGACATCTCGCACCGTCCACCCCAGCGGGCCCGCCACGGCCAGGACCCTGGACCTGACCATGAGCTCAGCCCCCACCACTCCCACGGTGGGGCTGCCGGGCAGAGGGGGTCGGATCCCGGCGGTGACGGGAGGGTGTGGCTCGGCGGCGCTGCCCATGCCCGAAGGTTAGCGGAGAGGATGGCTGGGCACAGGGGCGGGAGCGGAGCAAGGGAGGAGCCTCAGTCGAGCTGCGCTTCCGTTCCGACGCTCACGTCCCCCGGGACCTCGGTCCCTAGATAGACGCCCAGCACCTCGGCCCGGCGCTCCACCAGGTGCCTCAGAAGCGGGGGCCAGGATTGGCCGGGAGCGGCAGGATCCCTGGTGGTCAGGACGCAGCGCCGGCAGACGCCCACGACCTCGAGCACGGCGGCGCCGGCGCGGAGCCGGCGCCCCGGCCAGGTCCCCTCGGCGGCTGGGCTGGTGCCGCCCAGGTAAAGGTTGGCCCGGAAGCGGCGGGGATCGACCGGGGCGCCAAGCTCGGCCTCCAGCTGGCCCACCCAGGAGAGGTGGACGGCATGCAGGGGCGAGTCGTCCATCGCCGGCTCATCCAGCTCCAGGAATTCGAGCCGCCGGCCCACGTACTGAGACAAGGCGGCGGCGGCGGCCGGGTCCCGGTGGCTGACCGCGGCCACGCCGGGCCCTGAGATCACCGCCTCCCCTGACTCCCATCGGGCAGCGAAGGAGAGCAGGTGAGGAATCTCGCGGGCGGTGACCGGGCGGCGGCTGTTGCTCCCGCCGGGGTCCACCACGACCACACGGCGATCGCCGGGCATGCCGGCGGGTTCCAGCTCGACCGAGGCCAGCCTCTCACCGGCCAGCGACTTCACCGGATAACGCCATATCTGCTCCAGCCGCATCGCCCAACGGTACCGGATCGGGGCGGCCCGGCGGAGGAGGCCTACAATCGGCGCGTGGGAGCCGCGCTGCACGTCACCGTGGACGCCGTCGAGGAGATCGCGTCCTGGCGGGAGCGGGAGGGTCGGCCCACGGCCGCCTTCCGGGTCGACGTGCGCCTGGGCGGGTGCCGCGGGTTCAAGCTTTTCTTCGACCTCGAGGACCAGGTCAACGAGGACGATGAGGTGGTGGAGGTGGACGGGGTCCGGATCGTGGTCCAGCGCGACGGGCTCCCGCTTGTCGCCGGGTCGATCGTGGACTTCGAGGACAGCTATCGGGGGCGGGGATTCCGCCTCGCCAACCCAAGGGCGCGCAACGCCTGCGGCTGCGGAACCTCCTTCATGGCCGACTACGACGAGGCCGAGGTCAACGTCGACGGCTCCTACGACCAGGTGGTGGCCGGAGCGGGCTGACCGCGGCTCAGCGGCAGCGCCGCCCCCGGCGGCGGCACACGCGGGCCCGGACCGCGGCGGCCCCTCCCCGCACCGTCTCCCCCTTCCACGGGGTGAGGAGAAGTGCCAGCGCCACGCCCAGCACCAGGCCCGCCCGGAAGCCTCTCAGGTAGCGCCTGGCGGGACTCAGGAGCTCCTCGTCCACGGCCCGACAGAAGGCGGAGATACGCTCCTCGGGGGTGGCCTCCGGCGAGCTCACCCCTCCTGGTCCCCGCGGGTCTCCGGGAACGAGAAGAACGGTTCGGGGTCCCGGGCCCCGGTACGAAGCCTCGCGGTCAAGCCTTGTGCCACCGGGCTCGCAACTCTGGCCGCCCCGGCGGCGGCGCCTGCCGCCCTGGCCGCCATGGGCCGGACCAGCTGCCAGGTGCGCGCGGCCCCGACCCCGGTGCGACTAGCCACGTCGCGGGCGCCCCTGTAGCCCCGGCCCAGGCGCTGCCGGGTCTCCGGTCCGGGGCGGGGGGCGACCAGGATACCGACGGCCAGGCCCGCCGCCAGGCCGTGCCGCAAACCTCGGAAGTAAGCCATCGGTCCCTCCACCTGTGCTGGTCCTCGCCTCTATCAAACCACCGCTCGGCCCATGGCGCCGCCGGGAAGGCAAGGCTCGGGGAGTCAGTACAGGGAGGATGCCAGGCTGGCCCGGCCAGGCCCCACGGCCGGGTGCTCCGGCCCCAGCTGCTCGAAGCAGAGGATCGCCACCCGCCGGAGGATGTCCCGGCGCTCCCCGGTGGAATCAGCCACCGCACCGATGGCGTATGTGGCCGCCCCAGCGAAGTCGCCTGCTCGGAGCGCCCCCAGCAGCTGGGCGTCACCCTCCGATCCCTCATCCTGGAGCTGGGCCCAAGCGGCGAGCCCGTCACAGAGCCGGTCCTGAGGCGCAAGGGCGGCCACCACACTCGCCTCTGCCGACCGCCCCTCCCGGAGCAGACGCTCCGCAAGCTGGCGCCGCGCCGGCAGGTGGGAGGGATCCGCGGCCAGCGCCGCACGAAGGGACGCCTCGTCCCCGCCCTCCGCCAAGAGGTCCGCCTCGGAGGGCAGCAGCCCTTGGAGGAAGGCCCGCACCTGGGGTGCCGGCTGGGCGCCGACGAACTCCGCCACCACGTGGCCGTCCCGGAAGGCCTTGACCGCGGGTATGCCACGGATTCCGAACATCTGGGCGAGCTGAGGACTCTGGTCCACATCCACCGCCCGGAGCAGCACCTGCCCCTCCAGGTGGGCCACCTCCTGCTCCAAGACCGGCCCGAGCTGGCGGCAGGGGCCACACCAGGCAGCCCAAAAGTCCACCACCACCGGGCGTTCGGTCGACCGTTCCAGCACCTCGGTCGGGAAGGACGCCTGGTCCACCTCGACCTTGAGCGTCTCCGGGGCGGCGGCCATCAGCTCAGGGGATGGGCCGCCGGCGGTCATCCGTCTCCACCACCCCAGTGCCGTGGGCGCACACCCGGTCCGCCCAGCCGAGGTAGTTCTGAACGATCCGGACCGCTGACGGAACCATGGAGCGCCGCCGGGCCTCCGCGGTGTCGGCGTGCACCGACAGCGCCGCGTGGACCTCCTGCACGTGCAGGAGGAACTCGTCGTGGGTGATCCTCGCCTCCCCGAGCGGAATCCAGAGTTCGGGTGGGAAGCCCAGCGCGCGCATCGCGCGCTGGGCGTCTCTCACGTCGAACAGGCAGGTCTTCCGCCTACCGTCGTGCAGAAACCCGCACTGCCAAGGATCGTACAGCGAGTTCCTGGCGGGCGGCAGGTCAGGATGGAGCCTGCGGAAGGGGCGCTGGACCGGCGGCTTACCGACGGCCTGCGCCGACATCAGGCGGCGCGGACCCTGCCTGCCCGGGGACCGCGGGTGCTGGGCTCGATCTCGAACTCGACCTGCGCTCCGCGGGTCAGAGACTCGAACGCTCCACCCTCGACGCTGGAACGGTGGAAGAAGTACTCCACTCCATCCTCGGCGGCGAGAAATCCAAACCCGCGCTCGTTGATTGACTTGATGGTTCCGATTGGCATATGCCCTTCTCCTGCGCCGCTACGCGGCCTCCTCGCGGCCTCATCGATCGGCCGGCTCGCGAGGAAAGCGGCGGCGAACGGTCCCCAAACAACTTCGCGGGACAGCTCAAGCTTAGCACAGCCTGAGCAGCCCGATGGTCCGGGCTATCCTCGAGCGGCCAGCGCCGCCAGCCCGAAGGCACCCAGCGCCATGACCATGGCCACCCCCTGCACCCAGAGGTGGCCGGCTCCCAGCCCCCAGGAGAGCCCAAGGGCGATCCCAAAGCTGATCAACCCCAGGAGGGCCAGGTAGAGTCGGCGCACGTGGGTCCTGGGCAACATCGGGCTAGGGTATCGCCAGACCCCACCGATCGGGGCCGGGGGTGGCGGTGGGCGGCCGGGTTGGCTGTGACCAGCGTGACGGTGGTGTGGTGCCTCACCTGGATCTCGACCCCCTCGACCCTGGGGATCCGGGGATGGGTCGTGAAGCTGGACCAGGCCCACCGGACGACCCCCATCACCCCCTCCCAAGTGCCTCGGTACCTCGCCGAGGGGGTGATCGCAGTCGAGGACCAGAACTTTTACCTCGACCGCGGGGTAAATCTCGAAGGGCTGCTGCGGGCGGCGGGCTACGACATCGTCAATCGCTGCGCCTGCGAGGGCGGATCCACCATCACCGAGCAGCTTGCCGAGGACGCCTATCTCCATGGGTCCGACCGCTCGCTCTGGGGGAGGTGGGTCGACATCACCCTGGCGCTCAAGATCGAGGACCACCTGACCAAGACCCAGGTGCTGGACGCCTACCTCTCCGAGGTGCACCTCGGAGCCGGCACCGTGGGGTTCGCCCAGGCCAGTCTCAAATACTTCCACCGGCCTCTCAGCCGGGACGACCTTGCCCAGCTGGCACTCCTGGCGGGCCTACCCCAGGCGCCAGCGCTTCTCGACCCACTCTCGAACCCCGAGGGAGCCGTGGAGCGGCGCGCTGTCGTCCTCGAACAGATGGCGACCGACGGCTACATCACCTGGGCCGAGGCTCATGCGGCAGAGCGGGCTCCCGCCATCTGAACCCGGCCCGCACCTCCGGCCCAGGGTGGTCGCGCCTGCTGGCGAACTGGCGTCCGGAGGCCCGGCTGCCCCGGTAGACTTGGCGGCTGCGGCCGCCGGACGGCTGACTGGCATAGGGTCGGGAGTCCCCGGTCGCCCACTGCGATGCCCCCGGGCCGAGGTAGCTCAGTTGGTAGAGCACGGGTCTGAAAAACCCGGTGTCGGCGGTTCGATCCCGCCCCTCGGCACCACTTTTTCATCTCATATCGCGACCGCGGTGGCGGGCGCTACGGCCCTCTGACCACCACCACGACAGCTACCGCGAGCCGGCGAGACCTGCTCCTCGTCGCCTGTGTGCTCGACCGGCCAGGTCGACTTGTCAGCGAAGAGCCAGACCGCGCGGATAGGCAGCCTGAGACACCTCGCCCGGGCCCCGTTCATGACCGCCGTAGCCGTAACGTCAGGAGGGCGAGGCAGCTCGCCAGGCTGGTTCCGCGGCTCACCCGCCAGGTCCGCTCGACGCCGGTCGGCCCGCCCGGCTCCAACTCAGCCCCGCCCTGCGCAGGCGACTGCCGACCACCCGTCCTCCACGTCGGCCGGGAGTTGGGCGGGCGCGTGGAGCGCCTGCCTTCAGCCCGAGAGCGCCCCTGGGTGGGGCCGCCCTTGGGTCAGGGTCGCAGTCGGCCGGAGTCTGGCCCGCATGTGGGCTCATCGGCAGGTTCCGTAGATGGAAAATAAGGTGGTGCCCATCGGCAACCTGGGAACCGCGCCTTGGGTGAGCGTCAGAGCGCGCTCTGAGCCGACGGCCCCCGGCCCTCAACTGAGGCGAGTTCCGTGGGGGCGCCGAGCCTTGGTGCGGGGGAGACGCGCCCCCTGGCGGTCAGGGGATCCCGACTTCGCCCGGGGCTGGAAGGGCTTCGCCCCCAGGAATTCGGGGGCTCGTCGAGGTCGATCTGGGCCGGCTGGGAGATCCCGCCCTCGCCTGGCGTTGAAGTCGCGGGCCTGGCTCGTCCCTCCGGTCGCTGCCCTGCTCCTGTCAGGCTGCGCGTCGGGCGCCACCGGCTCACGGGGTGCCCTCGCCGGCACTGCGGGGAGCGCCACTGGCTCCCAAGGGGCCCTCACCAGCACCGCGGCCGACGCCGAGTTCTACCTCGAGGGAGGGTGGGTGACCGTCAGTGTGATCAACGGCTTCACAGGCCAGAAAGTGGCGACCATCCCGGCCCCGAGGTGGGCGGGGTCCTTCCCGTGGGTGGGTCACACCACCTGGTATCCATGCGGGGCCTCGGCAGACGACCGCACCTTCCTGCTCTGCGGTAAGAGCAAGTATGTCGAGCTCCGGCTCGGGGGCGACGGGAAGCCTGTGTGGACCTCCACACCCGCAGCCATCCCCGCGCCAGCTCGGAATACGGGTAGCAACGGCGACCCCCAGTTTGCGGTCTCCGCCGACGGGCGGGTCGCCGCGGTGACCACCAGCGACGGAATACTGGCGCTCTCCCTGCTCCGCGGCGCAACGCGGTCCTGGACCCTCCCGGCCTCGGAAGGGTACGCCACCAGTCTGTCCTGGGCCGGTGATCGCTACCTGGCTTTCCAGTTGGTCCCACAGGCCCGCGACCACAAGGCCGGCGGCGTGCGGCTGCTGGACATCCAGTCGGGCGCCCCGACGGTGCTCAGCGCATCCCGCTTGATCGTTGGTACCGAGCGCTCACCCGGCGACGGCATCACCGGCGTTTTCAACCCCGTCATCACGCCCGACGGGTCCAAGGTCCTGTCTGCCGCGTGGACGGGATTCCTGGTGGCGGAGCTGGTGGAGTTCAGCAGTGCCACAGGGCGGCTCCTCGCGGTTCTCATACCGCCGGCACATATGCCCGGCCACGGAATGCCATGCCAGGTCTTGTGGACGAACCTCTCCGGCAACCACTTGATCGCCGACTGTGGCGTCGCCGGCGTGGCCAACGGCGGGCGCCTCATGACAGTTCGGCTCTTCATTCCCAATACCTCCGGCACCGCCGTCGGGATCGTCTGGTAGGGCCGAGCCCAACGGGACTGCGAGCGCGCCATCCGGTCCGGCGCTAGTGAGGTCGTGGCCTCCCGATGGCGCCCTGTCGGAGAGCGCCAGCACCGTGCGTCCGCAACCGCTCCTCGGCGGCCGGTGGGTCGCGGGCCCAGCGGCGGTGACTTCAAGCTGGCGCTCGGCGACGGTCCGGGGTGGGGCTGGCGGCGCGGTCTGTGGAGAGCTGCTTCCGGGCGGTGGCGGTGCCCGAGGAGCGGGTCCGGGTGGGGGTAAGGGGACCTACGGAGTCCCCTGATATGCTCGCCACCCAATGTCAAGGAGCGCCCCCGATGGGGGGAAGTTCGATCTGGTCGTGATCGGCGGCGGTCCGGCTGGGGAGAAGGGGGCGGCTCAGGCCGCCTATCACGGACATACGGTGGCGGTGGTCGAGCGCCGCACCCGTCCGCTCGGAGCCGCGACCGTCGTCGTGGGGGGAGTTCCGGTCAAGGCGCTCCGGGACGCCGCGATCTATCTCTCGGGGTGGGCCCGCCGGGAGACCTACGGGATCGCAATCCGGCTCTCTCCCGAGCTGACCATGGACCGGCTAAGGAGTCGGACCCTGGACGTTATGGCCAGCATGGCCAACATGCGACGGGAGAACCTCCTGCGCCACCGCGTGGAGGTGGTCCCGGGTGAGGGCCGGCTCGGGCCCGATCGGACCGTAATAGTCAGAGATGACCGCGGTGATGAGCGGATTCTGCGAGCCGGAGTGATCCTGATCGCCACCGGCTCCCACCCGCTGCGCCCGCCGGAGGTACCGTTCGAGGATCCGGACGTCCATGATTCCGAGTCCGTACTGGCGATGGAGCGGCTGCCATCGGAGATGATGGTGGTCGGTGGCGGGCCGGTTGGCTCCGAATATGCCTCGATCTTCGCGGCCCTCGGGGTTCGGGTGACCCTGGTGGACCGGGGGCAGCGGCTTCTGCCGATGCTCGACGCCGAGATGTCAGAGGGCCTCTCAAGAATCCTGAGTGCCGCCGGGGTGAAATTCATGTTCGGTGCCCAGGTCGATTCGGTGGGAAGGGAACGCCGGGGATTGCGCGTGGTGGTGAACGGACGACCTCTCCGCCCGGATGTAGTGGTGCACGCCGTCGGGAGGGTCGGCAACGTGGAGGGGCTCGGCCTGGCCGAGGCGGGGGTGGAGGCTGACGCCCGGGGGCGTATCCTCGTCGACCGCGACTTTCAGACCACCGCGGCTGGCATCTTTGCCGCCGGCGACATCATCGGGCCCCCCGGGTTGGCGTCGGTGAGCATGGAACAGGCCCGGGTGGCCATGTGTCGCGCCTTCAATATCCACTTCAAGGACGCCGTCGACCCCATCGTCCCCGCCGGTATCTACACCCTTCCTGAGGTCTCGATGATCGGACTCACCGAAGCGGCGGCGGTGGCGGCCGGGGAGGATGTGGTGACCGGTCGAGCCCTCTTCGAGGGCAACGCCCGGGCCCGGATCGCGGGTTCCAGCGAAGGCCTGGTCAAGCTGGTGTTCCGAGCCTCCGACCGCCGACTCCTGGGGGCCCACATCTTGGGCGAGGAGGCCACCGAACTGGTCCACGTGGCTCAGGCAGTTCTTCATTCGGGCGGAAAGATCGACGAGTTCATCGACACCACCTTCAACTTCCCGAGCCGCGCGGACGCCTACAAGTACGCCGCCTACGACGGACTCCGGAGGCTGGACCACTTGCGCCAGTCCAGGCCCGATGCCACGGGGCCGGCTGAGGCGTAGGCGACCGGGGTCGCAGTCGAGGCGCGGAGTGACGTGGGGGTCTGGAGTTCCCGCGGGCTTTCGGAGCCGGCTCCCGCTACGGGGGTGAGAGGGCCGCTCCCCGGCAGCGTCCGCGAAGGCAAGGGCGAAGCCTTGAAGCCGGCGCGGGCCTTCGGGGACGGCGGGGGGTGGGGGGCCATCCCGAGGTGGACGCCGGTTCGCACAGTCCTTCCTCATCGGGACATTCCTGAGCCTCGTCTCTGCCCTGGCGGTCGCCCACCTGATCTCCAAAGCGCTGCCCGCCAGCCGAGGTGGCACCCCGGCCAGGGCCGGCCGCCAAGGGGGGACACCGCCCTCCCTGCTATGCTGGGCTGGCATTCGCAATTTGGCGATGCGGCCTCTTGGTGATACCTCGCCCCGCTGACGAAGCGGCGTCCTCGAGAAGCGTGCTTACAGCGAAGTCGGCGAGGGCGCATTGGGGCCATGGGCCCGGGAAGACCCACATGAATCCATTCGAACAGCTGGGAGTGCGCGCGCGCACTCTGGAGAACCTGCGGCGCCAGGGCCTGGACACCCCGACCCCGGTGCAGACCGAGGCCCTTCCCCTGCTCATAGCGGGCCGGGACTGCGTCATCCAGTCACCCACAGGATCGGGCAAGACCCTGGCCTTCCTCATCCCCCTGTCGGAGCACCTGGACGGGCATCAGCAGAGCCCGCCTCGGGCGCTCATCGTGACCCCCACCAGGGAGCTGGCGACCCAGATCGGAGGTGTTCTGAGCCGCCTCGACCCGCGGCTGAGGCAGGCCTTGGTCTTCGGGGGGGTTGGCTATCAGGGCCAGATCAATCAGCTGCGGACGGCGGACGTCGTCATCGGCTGCCCAGGCCGCCTGGTGGACCTGGCCGAACGGGGCGCCGCCCGGCTGGGGGCGGTGCAGTATCTGGTCCTGGACGAGGCGGACGAGATGCTGGACGCCGGCTTCGCCAAGGATGTGGAGAAGCTGGTGGAGCGCACCAACCAGCGCACCACCACCCGGGCCCGGCAGACGGTGCTCGCCTCGGCCACCATGCCTGATTGGGTGACCAAGATGGCGGCTCGCCACCTGCAAAGCCCGGGCAGGGTGGCCGTCGAGCCCCCGGAGGAGGTGGCGCTGGAGCACGGCCTGGTGTCGCTGCCGCGGGCCGGCAAGGTCGCGTACCTCAGCCAGCTCCTGGCACATTCTTCCTCCACCATCGTCTTCCACCGCACCAAGCACGGGACCAAAAAGCTGGCCCGAGACCTGAGCCTGCTGGGCCACCCCACGGCGGAGCTGCAGGGCAACCTCTCCCAGGCGGCCCGGGATAAGGCGCTGGCCTCCTTCCACCGCCGGGAGTCCAAGGTGCTGGTGGCGACCAACGTCGCCGCCCGGGGCCTCGACGTCAAGGATGTCAGCCTCGTCGTCAACTTCGAGCTGCCCGACACCGCCCAGTGGCTCACCCACCGGGTGGGTCGGACTGCCCGCAATGGCGCCCGCGGCCGGGCCCTCACCTTCCTCTCGGAGGACGACTCAGAGAAGTGGCGCAAGCTCCGCCGGGAGGGGGCGCCGGCTCTCCGGTTCGTGGACCCCGCCCAGCTCATCGCCACCGGAGCCTTGCGGTATCTGGCTGAGCCTCCGCGCGGAGCCGAGCCCTCCCGGTCGCCGGCCCCAGTCCCCGCAGGACGGCGCGAGGGAGCCCGACCCCGCGGCCGGCAGCCCTTCGGGTCGGGCGCCTACAGGGGGCCGGGGCGACCCGGTGCCAGGGGGGCTGGGGCCCCCCGCTGAGCCTCCGGCTTTCCCTGATGGCATCCCACCGCTCCCCGGGCAGGGCGCTGGCCCGGTGCCTCGACCTCTCGGGACTGCGCCGCTGATCAGGGTTCCCCGGGACTGCGGCTCACCCTCCTGGGGCCGGGCGGAGGCGCGAACCCTCTCATCCAGGGCAGCCGGGACCAGGGCCGAGGGGAGCTGAGGCGGCCGCGTCCGAGGCGACAACTGGCGGCGAAGGAGTTGGGAGTTGCGCCTGCTCCGGCAACGCCCCGCCTGTTCACGGGCGGCCCCTCAGCCGAAGAGGTCCGCCGCCAGCCGAAGAAGCGGAGGCGGCCCACTCACCAGGAGCAGGGATGGCAGCCCCTCCCGCCACGCTGCCGCTTCCTCCCGGAGCTTGGCAGGCGGGCCGACCAGCGCCACCGCCTCCACCAACCGGGTAGGTACCGCGGCCACGGCCTCCGCGCGTCGCCCCCCCAGGTACAGGTCGCGCACCCGGGTCGCCTCTCCCTCGAAGCCCATGCGGGCGAAGAGGTTGAAATGGAAGTTCGTCTCCCTGCTTCCCATACCGCCCATGTAGAGGGCCAGAACCGGCCGCACCTGGTCCGCAGCCGACTCGACGTCCGGAGCCGGGACGATCGGGAGGATGGCGGCGACCTCGAAGTCCGGCGGCCTGCCGGCGGCCCGGCGCGAAAACCCCTCCTCCAGGGCTCGGGCCTGCCATCCGCTCCGAGACGGGGAGTGGAACCCGGCCAGCCAGCCGTCGCCGACCTCGGCGGCCAGGGCGATGTTGCGGGGACCCTCGGCTCCGAGCCAGATGGGGATCTGCTCTCGCCGCGGGTGGACTGTGAGCCGCAGCGGCTTCCCGGGTGCGCCCGGAAGTGGAAGCTGGTATCGGCGCCCCCGGTATTCCAGCGGTCCCTGGCGCCGGATCGCCTGTCGGACGATCTCAACGTACTCCCGGGTAGTCTCCAGAGGGCGGCCGAAGGGCACCCCGTGCCAGCCCTCGACCACCTGCGGACCAGAGACCCCGAGACCGAGGATGAACCGCCCCTCGCTCAGGTGATCCAGGGTCACGGCGGTCATCGCGGTGGCCGCCGGGGTGCGGGCATGAAGCTGCATCACCGCGGTTCCGAGGCGCAGCCCGGTGGTTCTGGAGCCCCACCACGCCAGGGGTGCCACGGCGTCCGACCCGTAGGCCTCGGAGGTCCAGAGGGAGTGGAACCCCAAGCGGTCCGCCTCGGCCACCATCTCTCCCACTCCCTCGGGAGGTCCCGGGCCCCAGTACCCCAGCGCCAGGCCGAGACGGGGACGGAGCCGAGGGCTCATCATCCCAAGAGGGTAGCCAAGAATCCGGCGGGGCGGCGCGCACCCGGTCGCCCGGCCCAACTTCTGTGCGCGTGCACAGTCCGGCCAACCGAGAAGTGTGGGCCGCGACATTGTCCGCCCCGCCCGGGCGCGCCATACTGCCCAGGTCCGCCCGGGCTGCGGAGAGATGGGGCGGGCTGGTGTGGAGTTCTGCACAGTTGGACCTCAGGGACACGGCGGAGGAGGCGGAGTTCCGGCGGCGCGCCCGCCAGTGGATCGCTGGACACCTGCCCCCGGGGCTTCGAGGGCTCTACCCGAGGATCGAGCAGCTGGAGCTGGCGCGGGACTGGAGTCGGGCGATGTCCGAGGCCGGCTATGCCGGCCTTACCTGGCCCCGGGAATACGGCGGTCAGGGGATGGCCCTGGCGATGGAGGCGATCTGGCTGGAGGAGCTGGCCGCGGCCGAGGCCCCCCAGCACCTGGGGGTGATCGGCCTCGGCATGGCCGGGCCGACCATCATGGCGCACGGGACCGAGGACCAGCGCCAGCGCCACCTGTCCCGGATTCTGGACGCCAGTGAGATCTGGTGCCAGGGGTTCTCGGAGCCCGGGGCGGGCTCCGACCTGGCCTCTCTGCGTACCGGGGCCGAGGCTCGTCCCGGGGGGTTCTTGGTCAACGGCCAGAAGGTTTGGTCCTCCTATGCCCACATCGCCGACTGGTGCATCCTGCTCACCCGCACCGACCCTTCCCGGCCGTCCCACCAGGGCATGACCTTCCTCCTGGTGGACATGCGCTCACCCGGGGTGGAGGTGCGCCCCATCCGTCAGCTCACCGGTGACTCCGACTTCAACGAGATCTTCTTCACCGACGTCCTGGTGCCGGAGATGAACGTGGTGGGCGCGGTGGGTGAGGGGTGGCAGGTGGCGATGACCACACTGCTCCACGAGAGGGGCACCCTGGGCTTTGCCCTCGCCGGCTCCCTGGACACCACGGTGCGCAAGCTGGTGGAGCTGGCTCGCGAGCGGGCCGGGCACGACGCCCGGCTGCGAGACCTTCTGGCTCGGGAATGGATGACCACCCGAGCGCTCCGGCTCACCGCGCAGCGGTCGCTCGGTCAGCACGCCCGGACCGGGATCCCGGGCCCCGAGGGCTCAATCGTGAAACTCACCTTCTCGGAGACCAACCAGCGGGTTGCCAAGCTGGCCCGCGAGTTGCTCGGCGAGGAGGCGGTACTGGACGACGGCTCCTGGCTGTACCAGCAACTGCGCAGCCGGGGCAACACCATCGAGGCAGGTACTTCCGAAGTCCTCCGCAGCATCGTGGCCGAGCGGGTCCTCGGCCTGCCGAGGTCGCGCTGATGGACTTCACCCTGGACGAGACCCAGGAGGAGCTGCGCTCCCAGGCCCGTTCCTTCCTGGGGTCCAAGTCGCCGCTCAATCGGGTGGCGGAGCTGGCGGCGACCGATGAGGGGTGGGAGCCAGGCGGGTGGGCCGAGATCGCCAACCTGGGGTGGCTGGGGGCGTCCGTCCCGGACCGCCTCGGGGGAGCGGGCCTGGGCTTCCTGGAGGAGGCCATTCTCCTCGAGGAGTTCGGGCGGGCGCTGTACCCCGGACCTTATCTGGCCACGGTGGGGCTGGCCCTTCCCGCCCTTCCCGACGAGCTCCTGTCGGAGGTGGCCGCTGGCGAGCGGCGGTGGTCGGTGGAGCTGCACCCGGGCTGGCCCGTCCCCAACCTGTCCCAGGTCGACCAGGTGGTGGCGGAGCGGGGTGGGAGGCTGGTGGCGATCCCAGCGGCCGGGGCCCTGGGCCCCACGGTAGACCCCTCCCGGCGGACCGGGCACCTGGCCCCGGGGGCGGAGAGCCCGCTCCTGGAGGGGCCGGCCGCCGCGCGGGCCCAGCGGCAGATGCGACGGCGCGCCCGAGCCGGGATGGCGCTGGAGGCGGTGGGCCTCGGGGCGGCGGTCCTGGAGCTGGGAATCGCTCACGCCCAGACCCGGGAGCAGTTCGGCCGCCCGATCGGAGCCTACCAGGCGGTGGCCCACCGGCTGGCCGACACCTACCAGGAGCTGGAGCTGGCGCGCTCGGCCGCCTACTGGGCCGCCTGGTGCATCGCCGAGGACGACTCGGAGGCGGACGTGGCGGCGGCCACAGCTCGGGCGCTGGCCTCCGAAACCGCCGTCGCCGCCTGCGAGCGGGTGATCCAGGTGCACGGCGGGATGGGGTTCACCTGGGACGCACCCCTGCACCGCTATTACAAGCGGGCACTTTGGCTGGAACGGTTCGCCTGGTCCCCGGCGGAGTGCCGGGCCGAGGTGGCCGCGGAGCTCCTGGGACAACCCACGGGAGGATAGAGAGATGGCGATGATGGACATCCCCCTCAACAGCTGGATGCTTTTCAGCCACGCCGAGCGGTACTTCGGGGCCACCGAGATCGTGACCCAGGTGGCACCGGGCCGGCGCCACCGCTACACCTACCGGGAGTTCGCCCAGCGGGCGCAGCAGCTGATGCACGGGCTCGACCGGCTGAAACTGGAGGAGGGTGCCAGGGTTGCGACCCTGGCCTGGAACGGCTATCGCCACCTCGAGGCCTACTTCGGCATCCCCTGCTCGGGGAGGGTCTACCACACCCTGAACCCCCGGCTCCCGCTGGGGGACCTCGAGTTCATCATCAACGACGCCGAGGACCAGGTGATCCTGGTGGAAGCCAGCCTGCTGCCCCTGCTCGACCACCTCTGGCCGTCCCTCAACGTGAAGCCGCAGGTGGTGGTGCTGGACACCACCTGTGGAGAGAGCTCCATCGAGGGCCGGATCGCCTACGAGGACCTGCTCGCCGACCAGCCGAGCTCCTATCCCCGCAAGGAGATCCCCGAATACAACCCGATGGGGATCTGCTACACCTCGGGGACGGAGGGACGGCCCAAGGGAGTTGTCTACACCCACCGCTCGAACTTCCTGCACGCCCTGGCCAACACCTCGGGAGGGGCCATCGGGATCGGCCCCGCCGACACCGTCCTGGCGGTGGTGCCGATGTTCCACGTCAACGCCTGGGGGATCCCCTTCGGAGCCACCCTGGTGGGCGCTAAGCAGGTGTTCAACGGCCCCAACTTCGATGCCCCGACCCTGATCGACCTCATGCTCGACGAGGAGGTGACGGTGGCAGCGGGGGTACCCACGGTGTGGATGGCGGTCGCCGAGGAGCTCGCGCGGCGGGGCGTGGGGCTGCCCACCATCCGCCACCTCACGGTGGGGGGGAGCCAGCCGCCGCGGTCCATGCTCGAGCGCTACCAGCGGGAGTTCGGAGTCACCATGATCCAGGGGTGGGGGATGACCGAGACCTCGCCGGTGGGCAGCCTGGCCACTCCCAAGAACACGATGCGGGCCTGGAGCCAGGAAGAGCTCATGGACGAGGTGCGCACCAAGGCCGGACTGCCGCTGCCCGGGATCGACGTGAAGGTGGTCGACCCTCAGGGCCAGGAGCTGCCCTGGGATGGCACCTCCATGGGCGAGCTGCTGATCCGGGGACCCTGGGTGGCCGACAGCTACTTCAAGGGAGCGGGGCCGGAGCGGTTCACCCAGGACGGCTGGCTGCGCACCGGGGACGTGGCGGTGATCTCTCCAGAGGGTTACTTCGTGATCGTGGACCGAACCAAGGACCTCATCAAGACCGGCGGGGAGTGGATCTCCTCGGTGGACATGGAGGGAACCCTGATGGGGATGGAGGGGGTCGCCGAGGCGGCGGTGGTCGGCGTCCCCGACCCCAGGTGGCAGGAGCGGCCGCTGGCGGTGGTCAGTCCCAAGGAGGGCTTCGAGGTCACCCTGGAAGGGGTCCGCGCCCATCTCGAGGGTCACGGCTGGGCGAGATGGCAGCTCCCCGACCGGCTGGAGCTGGTGGAAGCGATCCCCAAGACCAGCGTCGGGAAGTTCGACAAGAAGGTGATTCGCCAACGCTTCGCCAGCCCGCCCGCCGCAGGGCCGGGGTGACCGCGACCGCTCCGGAGGCTGGTCCCCGGGCCTCAGGAGGGCGCGCGCCGGGCGGGTACCAGTTGCCGTCCACCGCGGTCGAGGAGGCGGTGGCCCGGCTGGCCACCGCCCTCGAGCCCCGGGCCCTTGAGCTGGCCGAGCGGCTGGCGCGGACGATCTGGGCGGACGACGACGGCTACCGCCTGCGCGGCTGGGTCAGCGCGGAGGAGCTGCGGCTGGCCTGTGAGGAGAACCTCGTAGAGGTGCTCCGGGACCTCGCCCGACTCCCCAGAGGCGGTGCGCCGACCCGATCCTCCGCCCTCTCCACAGGGAGGCGGAGAGCCCTCCAGGGGGTCCCGCTGGAGAACCTTCTCCACGCCTACCGCCTGGGGGGCCGAATCATCTGGGAGGCGCTGCTGGAGGAGTCCCAAGGGCGGTGGCCCGAGCTGCTGGCGCAAGGGGCGGTGGTGGTCTGGGAAGGCATCGACCTCTACTCCTCGGCGGTGGCCGACGCGTACAGGAGGGCGGAGTCCGAAATTCGGGGGAGGGACCAGGCTCGCCGCCACGACCTCCTGCACTCGCTGCTGCTCGGGACCGTGCCCGCCGGAGAGCTCGACCTGGCCCAGGAGTCCCTGGGGCTGCCGACTGGAAGTCCGCTGGTCCTGGTGGTGGCCGATCCCCTGTCGATCTCGGCACCGGAGGCCTCGAACCTGCTGCGAGCCGCCGGACTGGCCTCGGAGTGGGCCCTTCTCCAGGGCCACCTCGTGGGGCTGGTGCCCGCTCGCAGCTCCCGCCTGGTGGCGGACCACCTGCGCCGTGGCCCCGGGGCACGGGCTGGCCTCAGCCCCCGCTTCTCCGGGCCGGGAGGCGCACCTCGGGCCTATCGGCAGGCGGAGTTGGCGCTCCGCTCCATCCCCCACGGGGATCCGCGGGTCGTGGAGCTGGACGAGGATCTGCCCCTGGTGATCCTGGCCGCCTCGCCGGAGCTGTCCGAACGGCTCGCGAGGAGGTGGCTGGCACCGGTCCTGGCGCTCCCAGAGGGTGAGGGCCGCTCGCTGCTGCGCACCGCCCGAACGTTCCTCCAGCGCGAGGGATCGGTGGCCGCCACGGCCACCTTCCTCCCCTGCCACCGCAACACCGTCCGCAACCGGCTGCGGCGAATTGAGCAGCTCACGGGGCTGGACCCCAAAGCGCCCCGGCGCGGCGCGGACCTCGACCTGGCCCTGCGCGCCAGTCAGCTCCTGGGGTTGGAGGAGCGCTGGCCGGGCCCGGACGAGCGCTGGGACACCACCTGATGGCGCTGCGAGTGGAGGGCCTCGCGGGCGTCCAAGCGCTGGCCGGCAGAGAACTCGGCCCCACGCCGTGGCGGGAGGTGACCCAGGATCAGGTTGACCTCTTCGCCGAGGCCACCGGTGACCACCAGTGGATCCACGTGGATCGCCGGCGGGCGGCGCGGAGCCCCCTCGGCGGGACCATAGCTCACGGCCATCTGACCCTCAGCCTTCTACCCTCCTTCCTCTCCGAGATGGTGCAGGTGGAGGGGATGGCGATGAAGGTCAACTACGGGCTCAACCGGGTGCGCTTCCCGACCCCGCTCCCCGTGGGAGGGCGGGTGCGCGCCCGGGCGAGAGTCGATAGGGTTGATCCCATCCCGGGGGGCGTCGAGGTGGAGATCTCGGTCACCGTGGAGGTCGAGGGTCGGGAAAAGCCAGCCTGCGTCGCCCAGAGCCTCGGGCGCTATTACGTTGAGGGGATCACAGGAGGAAGCGGATGAACCTTGAGGGCATGGTGGCGCTGGTCACCGGCGGGGGGCGGGGGATCGGTGCCGCCACCGCGCTGCGGCTGGCCCGGGAAGGGGCGGCGGTGGCGATCTCCGACCTCGACCTGGAGCCGGCACAGGAGGTTGCGGAGAAGGTCTCGGCCCAGGGCGGGAAGGCACTGGCCCTGGCCTGCGACGTCCGCTTCCCCGGCCCCGTGGAGCAGATGGTGGAGGAGACCGTGGCCAAGCTGGGGCGCCTGGACGCCCTGGTCACCTGCGCGGGGGTCCTGCGCGACAACCTGGTCCACAAGATGAGTGAGGACGATTGGGACCTGGTGATCGATACCCACCTCAAGGGAAGCTTCCTCTGCAGCCAGGCGGCGCAGCGGGTCATGGTTCCCCAGCGCTCGGGCAAGATGGTTCTCATCTCCTCGACCTCGGCGCTGGGCAACCGGGGCCAGGCCAACTACTCGGCCGCCAAGATGGGAATCCAGGGGCTGGCCCGTACCCTGGCGATCGAGCTGGGCCGGTACAACATCAACGTCAACGTGGTGGCCCCGGGGTTCATCGAGACCCGCATGACCATGCAGACCGCCGAGCGGATGGGGGTGGACTTCGAGGGCTTCAAGGAGGCCGCGGCCGCGGCCACCCCCATCCCCCGGGTCGGGGTGCCAGACGACGTGGCGGGGACCATCGCGTTCCTGGTCGGGCCCGACGCCTCGTACGTCAGCGGGCAAACGCTGTACGTGAGGGGCGGCCCGTAGCCGCCGGGGCGGAGGGGGCCCGCCCGGGGCCCCAGGGTTCGCTGGCGGGTCGGGTGGCGCTGGTCACCGGGGCCAGCCGGGGCATTGGCGAGGCCTGCGCCCTGGAGCTCGCCCTTCGGGGAGCTCGGGTGGCCCTCTGCGCCCGCAACGAGGAGCCGCTGCGCCAGGCCGGGGCCCGGATCTCGGCGGCCAGCGGAGCCGAGGTGGAGGCGGTCCCGGCCCATGCGGGGCGCCTCACCGATCTCGAGCGGCTGGTGGAGACGGTGATGGGGCGCTGGGGTCGCATCGACGTCCTGGTGAACAACGCGGGGACAAACCCCCATTTCGGTCCCACTCTGGAGATCTCCCCGGAGGCCTGGGACAAGACTTTCGAGGTCAACCTCCGGGGTCCGCTCCTCCTCACCTCGTTTGTCTACCGGGCCTGGATGGCGGACCACGGGGGAGCGGTGGTTAACGTCTCCAGCATCGCGGGGGTCACCCCGGCGGTGGGCCTGGGCGCCTACGGCGTCTCCAAGGCCGCCCTCAACATGCTGACCCGGCAACTGGCGCGGGAGCTGGGTGGCAGCGGGGTGAGGGTGAACGCGGTCACCCCGGGGATCGTGGAGACCGAGTTCGCCCGGCCGCTGTGGGAGGAGGGGCCGCTGGGGGACCGCAACCGCCGGCGCAACCCCATGCAGCGCTTCGCCCAGCCGGATGAGGTGGCCCGGGTGGTCGGCTTCCTGGCCTCTGACGAGGCCTCGTACGTCAGCGGGGCGATCCTCCAGGTGAGCGGCGGCGAGTGAGATCTGAAGGGAGGAGTGGAAGTGGATGAGGCGGTGATCGTGGCCGCGGGCCGGAGCCCGATCGGACGTGCCGGCAAGGGATCTCTGGTGGGCTTTCGCCCGGACGACCTGGGGGCGCTGATCCTGCGCCGGGTGCTGGAGCGGATTCCAGAGCTCCCTCCCTCGGAGGTGGAGGACGTGCTCTGCGGCTGCGGCCTGCCGGGAGGGGAGTCGGGGTTCAACCTCGGGCGGGCCATCAGCATCCTGGCCGGGGTGAACGCCCCCGGAGCCACGCTCACCCGCTACTGCAGCTCCTCCCTGCAGACCACCCGCATGGCCTTCCACGCCATCCGGGCGGGCGAAGGCGATGTCTTGGCCTCGGTCGGGGTGGAGACGGTGAGTCGCTACGGCTACGGCACCTCCGACCCCCCAGAGGCACGCAACCCTCGGCTGATGCCCGGGAATCCTGAGGGTCTCCCCGACCTCTACATCCCCATGGGCCTCACCGCCGAGAACGTCGCCGAGCGGGAGGGAATCACCCGGGAGGAGATGGACCAGTTCGCCATGCGCAGCCAGAACCGCGCGGTGACCTCCGAGGAGGACGGCTTCTTCGCCCGGGAGATCGTCCCCGTGGAGCTCCCCGATGGCCGCCTGCTGGTGAAGGATGACGGCCCCCGGCCCGGCACCACGGTGGAGGTGCTGGCCACCCTGAAGCCGGTCTTCAAGGAGGACGGCCGGGTGACCGCGGGGAACGCCTGTCCCCTCAACGACGGGGCGGCCGCGGTGATCGTGATGTCGATGCGAAGGGCGAGGGAGCTGGGCATCACTCCCCTGGCCCGGATCGTGGCCACCGCGGTGG
>JAJZGN010000125.1 GCA_021798435.1 bacterium
CAGGGCGGTGAGCGCCAGGACCGGCGTGTGGGGCTGGGCGGATGGGCCCATGTGGCCGATCCTGATCACCTGGCCGATGAGCTCTCCCTGTCCCCCGGACAACATCGCGCCCATCGTGGAGCGCGCGGCTGCCCTCACCCGGCCCTCATCGACCCCAGGCGGTACGGCGAAGGCGGTCACGGTCTCGGAGCAGGTGGACTCCACCTTCGGCCAGAGCGAGAGGCCGAGCGCCTTTCCGCCGGCTCGGACGGCCCGCGCCACCCGCCGGTGCCGGGCCCGCACCGCCGCCGGGCCTTCAGCCAGGAACTGCATCAGGCAGGCGTCCAGAGCGTTGATCTCAACCACCGACGGGGTGAAGGGAAACCGCTCGGTGTTCTCCTCGGCACCCCGCCAGTCGAGGATGCTGAGGATCGAGGCCCGGGGAGCGGCGGGATTGGACTCCATGTGCGCCCAGGCCCGGTCGCTGACGTAGAGGAGGGAGAGGCCCGGGGGTCCCCCGAGGCACTTCTGGGGGCCGACCACCACGAGGTCTGCCGGCCAGCGGCTCGGCTCCACCTCCATGCCCCCGAAGGAAGCCACGGCGTCTACCAGGAGCAGGGCGCCGGCTTCCCGCACCATGGGAGCGATCTCCGGGATGGGGTTGATCGTCCCCGAAGGGGTCTCGCAGTGAACCGCCGCGACCACCTTGACCTCGGGGTGCTGCTCCAAGGCTCGGCGGACCTCAGCCGGGTCGTTGATCTCGTTGTACGGGACCTCCAGCTCGATCACCTCGCGGGCGTACCGCCTCGCCCAGAACCCGAACCCCTTGCCGAAGACCCCGGAGACCAGGTTGAGGACCACGTCGTCGGCCCCTATGAGCGAGGCCGCCGCAGCCTCCAGCCCCAGGACGGCTTCCCCCTGCAGGATCACCGGGACCTCGTCGCACGCGAAGGCCTGGCCCAGCTGGTCGATCACCTCCTGGTAGAGCTGGCGGAAGGCCGGATCGTAGTGATAGAGCACCGGCCGGCCGAGGGCCGCCCGGGTGGGGTCGGTGGCTCCGGAAGGGCCGGCCGAGAAGTTGAATACAGGCCGCCCCCAACTGGCCTCGATCAGCGCCTGGTCCCGATCCATCCTGCAGTCCTCCCACTCCTCAGCCGGCTCCCTCGCGGCCCTCCGGCCCCTCTCATGCGGACTCGATCGCCTTGCGCACCGCGACCAGCTTCCGGGCCCGCTGCTGGCGCAGCTCCTGGGCCCGGTCGGGGGTGTAGTCGAAGAGTCCCTTGCCGGTCTTCATGCCCAGCTCCCCGCGGCCCACCCGGCTGGTGATCGTCTCGCTGACGTCCGCGCGGCCGTTCAGGTCCCGGTTGAGGTAGCTGGCGACCGCGTTGTAGATGTCCAGCCCGGCGACGTCCAGCAGCTGGAGCGGGGGGATGACCGCGAGCTTGAACCCGATTCCCCACTGGACGCAGGTGTCCAGCTCCTCGGCGGCCACGACCTCGTCATCGACGAGGGCCAGGCACTCCCGCATGATCGCGTAGAGGACGCGGTTTTCGATGAAGCCCGGCACGTCCTTGAGCACCCGCACCGGGACCAGGCCCAGCTCCAGCACCGCCGAGCGCAGCCTCTCCACCACCTCCGGACTGGTCTTCGCGCCGGCGATGATCTCGATCACCGGGATCACATGCGGCGGGTTGGACCAGTGCATTCCGACCACCCGGGTCGGATCCGCGACCGACTTCTGGATCGAGCTGATGGGTATCCCCGAGGTGTTGCTGGCGAGGATCGCGTCGGGGCGGCTGTGCCGGTCCAGCTCGCCGAACACCTGGGCCTTGATCTCCGCGTTCTCCGGGACCGCCTCGATCACGAGCTCGGCGTCCGCCACCGCCTCGACCAGGTCGCCGGTCACCGACACCTCACCCCGCCGGGCGGCGGCCGGGCCCCCGATCCGGTCCAGCACTCCGGCGGCCACCTCCACCTCGCCGGGGGTGCGCTGGCGCGCCGCCTCGCTGGTGTCGAATACCCTTACGTCCATCCCGCCGCGGGCCAGGGTCGCGGCCATGCCCGGGCCCATGGTGCCGCTGCCGATGATCGCTGCCTGCTTCATTCCGTTCCTCCTTAGATCCGCTAAAAATGGGGGTCGATCAGCTCCGCCGCACGGCTCCCGGCCCTTCCCTCATCTGTAGTACGAAGGGGCCTTCTGCCAGGTGGCGAAGGCGGTGCTGTCGTGGGAGCAGAAGAGTTCGGCCTCGTTGTCCTCGGCCACCTTCTTCAGGTGCCGGATCGAGGCCACGCTGGCCCGGGGGTCGAGGTGAAAGCCCGCGATCACCTCCTTCTCCAGGCTCTGGTTGGTGTAGGCCGCGTCGCCGGTGAAGAGCATCGGGCGCCGGCCGGCCAGCCGCACCAGAAGGCTCATGTGGCCGGCGGTGTGGCCGGGAGTCTCGATCAACTCCACCCCCGGCGCGAGTTCGGTGGGCCCAGTCACAAGTTCGTAGTGGGGCCCGATCGCATCGAAGCTCGTGTCGGAGTACCCGAACCGTTCGAAGGGCTCGGGGTGTCGGAGTTGGTGGAGCTCGCGCTCGTTGGCGATGGTGGTGGCTCTCGGGAGCAGCCGGTTGCCGCCCACATGGTCGAAGTGGTAATGGGAGTTGATCACGTGGGTGACTTCGCCCGGGTCGATCCCGATCAGTCGCAGCTGCGCGGGGATGGTTTGCTCCGGAGTCTGCTGGGGTTTCTCGAACGGAAGCACCTTGAGCACATGGTCCAGGTCGTACCCGGTGTCGTAGAGGAACTTCCCCTGCGGATGATCCACCAGCACGCTGTAGCAGGGGAAGCGGACCTCCCCGCCCGGGCCGAGGTTCCAATAGAGGTGGTAGCCGTCGATCACCAGGGTGCCCCCGTCGAGCAGGTAGACCCGCGTCTCACCGCCAGTTGCGCTCATCCCTCACCTCCATAGCTTCAAAGCCGTACCGCCCTGCTCACAGGTGGGCCCCGGCGAGGCCGGCCTCCAGGGCCCGGGTCCCCAGCAGCCGGACCAGGTGTCGCTGGTAATCGGGCGACTCCTGGCGTTCGGGCAGAAGTGGGATGCTGCCCGCCAGCAGCGCCATCAACGACCTCACCCGGTCGGAGAATCCGGCTCCCCGCAGCCCCCGCAGCTCCTCACCCAGGTCGACCTGGAGAACCTTGGGCCCGACCGACCCGACCGCCAGCTGGGCGGCCGCGACCCCGGCCCGGCCGACCTCGACCATGGCAGCCACGGTGACGCAGGGGCGCTCGTGGATCTTCATCCTCAGATGGACCACCGCCGACCCGGGGGGTGGGGCGGCGCACCACCCCCCGAGGAAGAGGTCTCCTGGGCCCAGGGCGGTTTGGTACGGGCCCTCGGTGAACTCCTCGGCGCCGAACTCCGCCGGCTCGCCCCGCACCGTGGCGCGCAGCCGGGCGCCCACTGCGCAGAGAAAGGTGGCGGGATCCGAGTTAGGGTCGGCGAAGCACAGGTTGCCGCCCAGAGTTCCCACCGCGCGCACCCGCATGTTGGCGATCTGGGACTCCATGGCGGCGAGCTGAGGTAGGACGGCCCTCACCGCGGTCGAGGTCTCGATCTCGTGGTGGGTGACCCCGGCCCCGATCCAGATCCCGCCCGGGCGGAGCTCGATGCCCCGGAGTTCCGGCAGGCCCTTTAGGTCGACCAGGTGGCGGCTCTTGATGAGGCCCAACTTCATTGCCAAGAGCAGCTCCGTCCCGCCGGCGAAGGCGGACCCGTCATCGCCGAGCTCCTCCAGCAGCCGCCTCGCCTCCGCCAGCGTCGTCGGGCGGTGGAGCTCGAATTGGGGCAGCTTCACGACCGCCCCTCGGGCGGCTGGGTGTTGCCCAGCTCCCGCAGCCGCCGCCAGACGCGCTCCGGGGTCATCGGCAGCTCTCTCATGGGCACCCCGGCCGCCGCCACCGCGGTGGCGATCGCGGCAGTCACCCCCGCGAAGGCCCCTTCGCCGCACCCCTTGGCCCCGAAGG
This sequence comes from bacterium, assembly GCA_021798435.1. GTDB lineage: Bacteria > Chloroflexota > Dormibacteria > Aeolococcales > Bog-877 > JAJYXT01. Next base: position 3,988 of record JAJZGN010000125.1, read on the forward strand.
GCCCCGGGCCATCCTCGTTCTCCACGATCACACAGGTCATCCGCTCGGGGACGTCCAGGGTGGAGGGGACCCGGTAGTCGAGGAGCGTGTCGTTCAGCAGCAGGCCGTCCGGGTCGTAGCGCATCTCCTCGAAAAGGGCGTTCCCGATCGCCTGCAAGGTGGCCCCCTCATCCTGTCGCCGGATCAGCTGGGGATTGATGGCGCGGCCGACGTCCGCCACGCTGGCGGTTCGAACCACGCGCACCACGCCCGTGGTGCGGTCGATATCCACATCAGCCGCCGCCAGGCAGACCTCCCAGAAGACGGGGCCCTCGGCGTAAGAGCCTGAGCCCCGGGAGGGCTGCACCCGCCCCTGTCCTACCAACTCCCCACCCGCGAAGCCGAACCGCGCGCGGATCAGCTCCTGATGGCTGATCCACTGCTCGCCGTCGGTGATCCCGGCGTCCCGTGCGCTGAGGTCGGTGGCTGGCACTTCCAACTTGGCCGCGGCGGTCTCCGTGAGCGCCGCCACGACGTCCCGGGCAGCCAGCTCCACGGCCTTCCCAGCCACCGTGGTGGAGCGGCTGGCCCCGGTGGAGCGGTCATACGGGGTGTACTGGGTGTCGGTGCCACGCACCACCACCTGGTGGGGTGACAGGGCCAGGACCTCCGCCGCGATCTGGGCCATCGCGGTGCGGGCGCCCTGGCCCAGCTCAGTGGTACCGACCAGCACGGTGGCGCCTCCGTCGGCGCCGAGCCGGACGGTGGCCATGGAGACGGGATGGGCCCCTGCCGCCAAGAGCCCCACCGACAGCCCGACTCCCCGTCCCACCGGCCGCGACGCCCCCCAGTCAATCGCCGCCGCCACCTTGCGGAGGTCGCCGACTAGGTCGGCGTCCAGCGGCTTGGCGCCCGCCCTGACCTCGCCACCAACCGGCAGGAGGTTGCGGCAGCGGATCTCCAAGGGGTCTAGTTCCAACCGGCGGGCGATCTCGTCTACCTGCAACTCCCCGATCCACTGGAGGTGGATCGCGCCGAAGGCGCGGTAGGAGCCGGCCGGGGCGGTGTTGGTGTACACGCAGCGTGCGTCGACGCGGACCGAGTGCCACCGGTAGGGGCCGGGGGCGGCGTCGCCGGCGGTCGCGGTCACCCGTGGCCCGTTGTCAGCGTAGGCCCCGGTGTCGAGCCAGAAGTCGGCCTCGCGGGCCACCAGGGTCCCGTCCGCAGTGGCGGCGGTGCGCATCTTGCAGACCATGTTGTGGCGTCGGGTGGTGACCATGGACTCGTCAACCCGGTTCACGACCCGCACTGGGCGCCCCGCCTTGCGGGAGATGGCGACCGCAATGGGCTCCATCTTGGTGTACGACTTGCTCCCGAAGCCACCGCCCAGGAAGGGCACTATCACCCGCACCCGATCCAGGTTGAGATCGAACAGGTCGGCGATCTCCTGGCGCACCAGGAAGGGGTGCTGGCAGGAGGCCCAGATCGTGACCTCGTCCCCCCGGTGGTCGGCCAGTACCGAATGGGTCTCCAGGGCGTACTGGTACACGGCGGGGAAGCGGTATTCCCCCTCGACCACAACCGCGGCTCGGGCAAAGTCGGAACCCACGTCGCCAGCCGCGAACCCGTAGCGATAGCAGACGTTGCCCTCGGGGTCGGGGAGGGTCCCAAGGCCGTGGGCGAAGCCCGGACGGGCCCTGGTGGTATGGACCAGCGACGCCTCGGGAAGCAGTGCCGCCTCCAGAGATGCCACCGGCGGCACGGGGTCGTAGGCGACGTCGATGAGGTTCCGCGCCTCCTCGGCGACCGCCAGGGACCGCGCCGCCACCACCGCCACCGGCTCGCCCACGAACCGCACCTCGTCGATGGCCACGATCGGCCGATCCCGCAGCGCGTGGCCATAGTAGGGGTCCATG
>JAJZGN010000126.1 GCA_021798435.1 bacterium
GTCCTCAGGCACCTTGTAGAAGGTGGGGTGGCGGTAGGCCTTGTCGGCCGGCGGATCAAACAGCGGACCCTGGTCGTCGGGATCGGAGGCGTGCACCTCTGTGGATCGGACTACCCATATGGAGACCCCCTCACCCCTCCGGGTGTAGAGATCCCGGGCGTTCTGCAGAGCCAGCTCCGGGTCGGGGGCGTGAAGTGAACCCACATGCTGGTGGGCGAGCCCTCGCCTCCCCCTCAGGAAGACCTCCCAGAGTGGCCAGTCGTCCGACTCGCTCAAGCCGCCGATGTCCGGCCCTGCTGCCGGCCCTCCCACGCTCTGGCCGCCTCGCGGACCCAGGCGCCCTCCTGGTCGGCTGCCCGGCGAACCTCGATCCGCTGCAGGTTGCAGGCACCGTGGCCCCCGACAACCCGGCGGAACTCGTCCCAGTCGATGGGGCCGAATTCATAGTGGCCGCGCGCTTCGCTCCAGCGCAGCTGCGGGTCGGGCAGATCCAGGCCCAGGGCTCCGGCCTGGGGGACGGTCATGTCCACGAACCGCTGGCGTAGGTCGTCGTTGCTGACCCGCTTGATCTTCCAGGCCATCGACTGGGCCGTGTTGGGGGACTCCGTGTCCGGCGGTCCGAACATCATCAGTGCCGGCCACCACCAGCGATTCACCGCGTCCTGGGCCATCTCCCGCTGAGCCTCGGTGCCGCGGGACAGCTCGGCCAGCAACTCGAATCCCTGGCGCTGATGGAAGGACTCCTCCCGGCAGATCCGCACCATGGCCCTGGCGTAGGGGCCGTAGGAGGTCTTGGTGAGTGCCAGCTGGTTGGTGATGGCCGCACCGTCCACCAGCCAGCCGATCGCTCCCACGTCAGCCCAGGTCAGGGTCGGATAGTTGAAGATGCTGGAGTACTTCTGGCGGCCGGCGAGCAGAAGGTCCGTCAACTCCCTGCGCTCCACCCCGAGGGTTTCGGCCCCCGCGTAGAGATAGAGACCGTGGCCGGCCTCGTCCTGGACCTTGGCGATAAGGATGGCCTTGCGGCGCAGGGACGGGGCCCGGGTGATCCAATTCCCCTCCGGCTGCATGCCGATGATCTCGGAATGGGCATGTTGGGCGATCTGGCGGATCATGGTGCTCCGGTATCGCTCCGGCATCCAGTCGCGCGGCTCCACGGTTCGGTCCGAGTCGATGGCTTCCTGAAAGGCCAGCTCCCGGCTGTCCTCGGAGTAGGTGGGGGGCATGGCTGCTCCTTTCCCGACCGGTCGTTCGGTTGCCATTTTGGACCGGGCCACAGTTGGTGTCAATTTCCGGCCGCATACTTGGCGACGTGGCTGATCGAGGTGCGGGTGTCGAGACCAGGCGAACTCGCTACGACCCCGACAGCCTGCTGGTGGTCGCGGTCCAGGAATTCATCCGCCGCGGGTATGAGGCGACCAGCATGGCGCAACTGGGCCGGGCGGCGGGATTGGGCAAGTCCTCGATCTACCACCACTTCCCCAGCAAGGAGGCCATCCTGCATCGGGCCCTGAGCCGAGCCCTCGACGCCCTCTTCGCCCTTCTCGAGGAGGACGGGGCGCGGGTGGGGCCTCCAGCGGCGCGGCTGGAACATCTTCTGCGCCGGACAGTGGAGGTGCTGGTGGCTGAGCTGCCCTACGTCACGCTCCTGCTTCGGGTGCGCGGGAACTCCAAGACCGAGCTCTGGGCGATGGAGCGGCGGCGCAGCTTCGACCGGGAGGTGTCCGAGCTGGTGGCGGCGATGGCGGGCACGGGAGCCCTCCGCCAGGGGCTGGACCCTGGCCTGGGCGCGCGGCTGCTCCTGGGGATGGTGAACTCCATCAGTGAGTGGTACCGGCCCGGAGGTCCGCTGACAGCTGCCGAGCTGGCCCGCATGGCCGCCTCGGCGGGCCTCCGCGGGGTGGGTGGGGCGTCGCGGCTCGGCGCCGCCGGCGCCGCCGGCGCGATGATCGACCCATGACGGACTCGGTGCATGTTTGCCGCCACCCCACAGTGGCCGATCGCCTCGCCCAGTTGCGGGCTGAGGCGACCTCCCGTTCTCGCTTTCGCGAGTTGCTTGCGGAGGTGGCCAGCTTTCTCGCCTTCGAGGCACTCGCCGATCTCGAGACGGGGCCGCTCACCGTCCGGACCCCAGTGGGGGAGGGGGAGTGCCGGGAGATCGTGGAGGCGCCGCTTCTGGTGCCCATCCTGAGGGCTGGGCTGGGCATGGTACCGGGGGTCCAGCTGGTGGCTCCCACCTGTGACGTGGCCCATCTGGGGTTGAAGCGGGACGAGGCCACCCTGGACGCAGTCTGTTATCTCGACGGGCTCCCCGCAGATCTCTCCGGCCGAAGGGTGGTGGTGTGCGACCCCATGCTGGCCACGGGGGGGTCTCTCATCGAGGCGGTGCGGTTCGTTGAGAGGCGGCGCGCGGCTCGAGTCCAGGTCCTCTGCGTAGTGGCCAGCCGACCGGGCCTGGCGCGCTTCCATGCCGAGGCAGCGGGAGTGGAGGTCTGGTGCGCTGCGGTGGATCCCAGTCTGGACGGGCGCGGGTACATCGTCCCGGGGCTGGGGGACGCCGGGGACCGCCTCTTCGGCCCTCCAGGCGACGGGCTGACCTCCGGGTTCCGCTCCTCCTGGCACAGCGGCTGAACCCCTGCCCGTCGGCCCGGCCGCGGTGGGAGGGGATCCCCACCGGGCCCGGGCGATATGGGTGGGTTCCTACCGGCGCGCCACGCCCTCAAGTACCAGTGAAGTCACGGCGCCAGCAGCCTGGCCCGGCGTGTAGCGGCCGGATACGAGGTGGGGCCGGATGGCCCCCAACAGACCGAGGATCAGGGCCGCGTGAACCTCGGGATCCAAGTCCGGGCGGAACTGTCCCATCTCCTGCCCGGTGCGAAGACAGTTGGAAACCAGCTCCATGAGGGGGGACATCCGGTCCGCCACCGCTCTGGCGGTGGCGGGGGCGACCGCCAGGTTGCCCAGTTGCTCCAGCCCCAAACGGTGGTCGCGACTGGCGAAGTAGTCGGTCAGCTCGGCGATGATGAGGGCCAGCTGGGCCCGCGGATCCGGCTCGGCGCTTGCCAATCGCTCGACCCCTGAGACGAAGCGGTCCACCTGAAGCTCGACCCAGGCGAGAAGGACGTGGTCCAGGTCCGGGAAGTAGTGATAGAGGGTGGCGCGCGAGACCCCGGCCCGATCCGCTAGCAGCGACATGCTGACGTGGGCCAGGCCATGCTCGCCGATCAGCTCCATCGCCGTGGCGGCAATCCGCTCCCGGCTGCGAGAGCGGTGGCGGGAGAGAGTCACCTCCCAGGCACCGCTCGCATCAGGACGGCCAGGTGGACCGGCCCTCCCTGAGCTAGACACTATGACGCACTATAGACACTCTGTATGCTTCTGGGAGGGGACGAGGGCTCCCCAGTCGCCTCGTGGGTACGGGATTCTACTTTGAAGTCGTTCGCATCGCTGGTCACCGGCCGTCGTTCGAAGTGGTTCGTGATCCTTGTCTGGGTGGTGGGGGCGTCGGCCTTGTTCCCGCTGTCCTCGAAGTTAGCCGCGGTGGAGCAGAACAGCCAGTCGAGCTTTGTCCCCTCCGGCGCCCCCTCGACCCTGGTGTCCAGCCTCCAGGCGCGCTTTCCCGACCTCAACCGCCTGGCCGCTCTGGCCGTACTGTACCGGGCGCAGGGTCTCACCGAGGGGGACCTCGCCTACGCTCGCTCGACCGAGTCCCGACTTGCCGGACTTGACCTGGTGGGAGCGCGCGGGGTCTCACCCCTGGTGGTGTCCGCCGACCACCGAGGTGTCCTCATCGAGGTGGCGCTCAGGATCGGCACGCCCGCCACCGCCGTGGCCACTGACGTCAGGCGGATGAGATCGGCCCTGGCCGGTGCGCCCCCCGGACTTTCCACCGGTGTCGGAGGCCCAGCCGCCGTGCTGGCCGACACCGCCTCCGCCTTCTCCGGGATCGACGGGGTCCTGCTCTTGGCCACGGTCTTGGTGGTGACGGTGCTTCTTCTTCTCACTTACCGGAGTTTTCTGCTCTGGCTGTTCCCCCTCACCACCGTGGGGCTTGCCTCGCTCTTGGGGCTCGCGGCCGTCTACCTTCTGGCGCGGGGAGGCTTCGTGGTCAACGGCATGACCGTCGGCATCCTGACGGTCCTGATGTTCGGTGCCGGCACGGATTACTCCCTCCTGCTGGTGGCGCGATATCGCGAGGAGCTGCGCTCGGAGGAGCGCCCCTCCAGGGCGATGGCCGTGGCCCTGCGAAGGGTGGCTCCAACCCTGGCTGTCTCAGCGGCGACTGTGATCCTCAGCCTGCTGGTGCTGACGGCCGCCCAGGAGCGGGACATCCGGGCCCTCGGTCCGGTCGGGGCGATCGGAATCTTGGCGGTCCTTTTGGGTACCCTGACTCTCTTGCCCGCCGTGCTCCTGGTCTTCGGCCGGGCGGCCTTCTGGCCCTTGGTCCCGAAGGTCGGCCGACGTCCATCCGCGCGGCGGCTGAGCTGGGAATCGACCGCCGCCTGGGTGGCTGGGCATCCGGGGCTGCTGGCGGCCACCGGGGCGGGCACCCTCGCCATCCTCTGCGTCGGACTCGCCGCCTATCCCCACCCTCTGCCCCAGTCCAAGAGCTTCAGCGGGAAGGTGCCCTCCGCTGCCGCCCAAGCACTCATCGCCCGGGCTTTCCCGGCGGGGAGCACCGGCCCGGTGGTGGTGGCCACCAGGGATCCCAGTCTTCTGGTGGCGGCCCAGGCGGTGGCCCGCGAGGTCAGCGGCATCGAGGGGGTCGGCCGAGGCTTCGTCCGGCCCGGAGCCGCCGTCTTCGAGGCCACGCTGGCGGCCGCTCCGGAGGGCACTCCGGCTGAGGCTGTGGTGAAGGCTCTGCGGGCGGCCGAGAGCCGGCACTTCTCGGGCCGGGTCCTGGTGGGCGGGCCCACGGCGGTGGAGATCGACCTCAACGAGGCGGCCGCCCACGACCGCCTCGTGATCATCCCCATCGTCCTTCTGGTGGTGCTGGTCATGCTCACCCTGCTTCTCCGCTCGCTGGTGGCACCTTTCCTGCTAACTCTGTCTGTGGTGCTCTCGTATCTGGCCGCGCTGGGGCTGTCCAGCCTGGCGTTCAGATGGATTTTCGGATTCGCCGGGATCGATTCCTCGGTGGCTCTGCTGGGTTTCGTCTTCCTGGTGGCGCTGGGGGTCGACTACACCGTCTTCCTGGCCTCGCGAATCCGCCAGGAGGCGCCTGCGAGCCCAGAGGGAGGGGTCCGGGTAGCGCTGGTGACCACCGGAGGGGTGATCACATCCGCGGGGCTGGTCCTCGCCGCGACCTTCACCGTGCTCGGCGTCCTGCCCTTGGTGGCACTCACAGAACTCGGGTTCCTGGTTGCCGTGGGGGTGCTGCTGGACACCTTCATCGTCCGCAGCCTCCTGGTCCCTGCGGTGGCGTTGCTTCTCGGCGACCGGTTCTGGTGGCCCTGGCGTCCGAGCCAGTCGGGGACCGCCCGGGGGCGGTGAGCGACCACCGGAGTCCACAGGCCGCCGGCTGGTGGATCATTACCGGGTGGCTTCTTTCCGTGAGACGGTGGCCTCAGTCCTTGGGGACACCTCACCGGGCGATCTCCTCACCTACGGCGAGGTGGCCCGTCTCGCCGGTCACCCGGGGGCTGCCCGCGCGGTGGGGAGGGTACTGGCCAATTCCAGCGGTCTACCCTGGTGGCGGGTGGTGACCGCCAACGGGCGCCTGGTGCCCGGGCTGGAGGCCGAGCAGGCCCAGCGGCTGGAGCGTGAAGCCCGAGTAGGTCCGGGGGCGGTCACCCAGTTACGGAGCGCGGAC
>JAJZGN010000127.1 GCA_021798435.1 bacterium
GCCGCGATCCCCCGAGGAAGGTCAGCAGGCGTAGTCGGAGTCGTACGGCTTGGAGAACCACTGGGTGAGCTCGACCACCCCGCCGGTGAAGGAGGTCAGCTGGCAGTTGGAGATCGCTCCCGAGAGCCTCCGCGCTCCGGGGATCCAGTCTGGGAGCCCCTCGAGGGAAGTGCCTGCGGTGGATTTTAGGCCCCCGGTGACCTGGCTCCACTGGTAGGAGGTGGAGTAGACGCCCACATGGGTGGCGCCGGCCGCGCTCAAGGCGGCCACCATCCCCTGGAGGTCGGCGACGTTCATCGCCAGCCCAGTGCTGCCCGACTGCCAGCTGTTGCCGGTCTCGACGTCCAGCCACCAGGGATAGGCCTTCGCCGCGCCAGACACTGAAAATGGCTGCTCCTTGGCGTTTATTGCGTCGGCCGCACTCGCGAGCCAGCTGGCGTCCTGGGCAGCCTTGTTGTAGCCGTACTGCCAGGCGCAGGCCGTGGTGTCCTCGCCCACCCCGGTCGTGCCGGACGCCCCGCAGCTTCCGTACTGGTCGTTACTCATGGAGGTGGTTGGCCAGTCGGGGACACCGTTCCCCGGATCGGCGGTGTTGAGGTAGAGGCTGGCCCTGGGCTGCGAGCCCTTGCCGCTGGAGTCGACAACCGCCCAGTACAGCTCGCTCTGGGTGTAACTCGGGTAGCTGGGCGAGGGGCCGAGGCAGGGGTTCGGCGTGTTGGCCAACCCGTCGTTCACCCCCACGATCCCGAACGCCTGCCCCGAGGGAAGGCTCCCGCCGCACTGGGGAAAGGAGATGTCGTTGCCGGTGGTAGACGCGGTCCCACCGCCCCCACCTCCACCATGGCTCGGCCGGGCCGCCAGCGCGGGCGACGCCGTGAGGATGGCGAGAGCCGCCGCCACCGTGCCTCCCCAGCCGAGATCCCTGGGCAACCGGTGCGAGCCAGTGGGGGCAAGAGCCATCTCTACTCCTTTTTGGGCGGGCGAGCCGCACTCAATGAACCCGTGCCGCCTCCCAACTACCCACCTGCGGGTTGAATCCCAGCAACCGTGGGCGGGGAGGCATCCGGCGCCCGGGCCATCGCGCGGAGCTCCGGCCACAGGAATGCGAGGGCTTGGTCCACCTCCATCTCCACCAGCTTTGAGGTGATCCCCCCTGCTCTGAGGCGCTCAATGAGGGCCAGGATGCCGCTCTCGCCGTGCGACCTGAGGAACGCCTCGGTCCTGGCACCGTGGTGCCAGAAGCGTGCGATCAGGGTGCCGAAGGCCCCCAGCTCGTCTGGCCGGGGCCCGTCTCGCTCCACAGGCGGGCGCGCGGCTTCGCGCGGCGAGAGCCGCCCGAAGTCGTGACAACCGGCCCAGAGTGGGTCGGCGCCGGCGAAACGCACGGCGGACACGGGACCCAGCCGGATCGCTGCCGAACATTGCAGGCAGGGCTCCAGGGTGGTCGTGAGCACCAGTTCGCGAGCCTGACCAAAGCGGAGGCGAGCCAGCACATTGACCTCGGCGTGAGCCAGGGCGGACCCGAAGATCTCCCCCCGTGGACCATCGCGGTCGGCAACCCGGTTGCGGGACGCGTGGACCACCGTTCCAGCCGCATCGGTGGCACACGCCCCCACCGCGATGTTGCCGCTGCAGAACGCCTCCCAGGCCTGCCGGAAAGCCGCCTGCCAGGCCTCGTCCAGCCCCGACCAGAGAGCCTCGGCCGATGCTTGAGGGGCCGCCCCCTCGGCGCTGCGCGAGGTCACCCGCGGAACGGTACCAGCACCGGTCGGGGGACCGCGAGAGGGCAGCTGGCCGTGAGCCAGGACGCGGTGCCCAGGTATGAGTGGGAGCATTGAGTGTGGTCCACCCGTCGGGGGGATTCCCATCCGACGTCCCGCTCTGTCTCCGAGGTGAAGAGCCGGAGTCCCCCAGGGTCAACCGGCGCGGCACCGAGGCTGCGGGCGGTCGGACCTGAGGTCCATGACCAGCCCGCCGGCGGTCGCCGGCTGGGGCTCAGAGAGGCCCTTGAAGGCCAGCACCTGCGTGACCGCCGCCACCAGCTCGGCACGGGGCAGACTGCCGGATTGAACCGCGGCCACGATGGCGGCGATGGTGGCGTCGGTGACAGCACCCAGCTCGGCGGAGGGGGGGTTGAACAGCAGCAGGTCGGCACCGGCTCGGAGCGCCGCCACCGCGGCCTGGGGCACCGAATACCCCGCCCCACTCAGGGCCCCCGCGGAGAGGGAGTCCGTCATGACCAGCCCCTGGAAGTGGAGTTGCTGGCGGAGCACTCCCTTGATCACGGCGCTGGAGATGCTGGCGGGGAGGTTGGTAAGGCCCGGTACCGACGCGTTGCCGACCATCACGGCCGGCAGCCCCTGGCTCACGGCCGACGCGAAGGGGAGCAGGCCACCCGTCTTGAGCTCGGAATAAGGCAGGGTGCTGGCCGGGCCGTCGTCCGTGTTGCCGGTGGAGGATCCCAGCCCCGGGAAGTGCTTCGCCACGGGGGTCACCCCCGCTTCGATCAGCCCCTTGGCGAAGGCGATCCCGTCGGCTGCGGCGGTCGCCGCGCTGGGGCTGAATGACCTGGTGCCGTCCGGGTCGGTGGCACTCGGCCCGGGGCCCCCGTCCAGATCCAGAACTGGAGCGAGATCGACGGTCACCCCAGCGGACCGGAGGCTCTCTCCCGTGGAGAGGCCCAGTTGCTGGATCTGCTGCGGCGACATGGTCGCAGCCATCTGCCGAGCGGACGGCAGCGGCCCCACCAGGTTGCTGAGCCGCTGAACGGCTCCGCCCTCCTCGTCGGTCATGACCGCGGGCGCTCCACCTGGAGGGGCGAGCGCCTCCAGGGCCGCCAGCTGCTGGGCTAGGTTGGCTGGACCGGAGGACCCGTAGAGGATGATCCCGCCCACCCCCAGCTGAACCTCTGCCGAGATTGCGGACACCTCCGCGGCCCGCGCCGGGACCCCCAGAACCTGGCTGGCGAGGCGTGAAAGGCTCCATCCCCCAGGTCCGCTGGATGGCGAGGTCGACGGAGTTGGAGTCGGGGCCACCGGAGTGCGGGGCCGAGTGGTGGGGCCGGCCCGCCCCGCGCCGGTCGCGCAACCCGCCAGCAGAGCGCCCAAGGCCAGCACCCCAGCCGTGACCCGGCCCGAGCTTGTTCGCCGGCCCAGCCTCCCAGCGGACGCCGGACCCCGCGCGGACATCAGGTGGCCGGGCCGAAGGGGGTGGGTCCGCGGCCCAGCCGCGGCCGGGCGGGGGTCGGCCGTGGCACCTTGGCAGGCCCGGTCACGACGCCCTCCAGGCGCCGAACTTCTGAGCCCTCCGGCCATCGGTTGCCTCATGGGAAGCGGAAGGCTCCCCGGCGATGGGCTCAGAGCCCCAGAAGGCCCAGGGATCGGCGGGGTGATCGGCGCGGCGGGCCCCGGCTGGCCGCTGATTGGGGCGATTTCCGGCCCGGGCCGCGGGCTGTTCACCCCGGTATCCGTGTGCGCTACGACCGCGGCCCATGCTGCCACTGTATTCGGGAGGCGCGGAGCGGTGGGAAGCGACCGGGGTGGTTCCCGCAGAGGACTTCGAGCCTTGTGCACTCGGCCGGCCGCCCCCCGCCGTTGGTGCCGACGGCCAGCATCTCCGAGGGATGCCCGGTGGGGCTGAAGCCGGTGCCGGTCAGCTCCGGGTGGGCCGCCCTCCGCGCCGGGATGCAGAGAGGGGCGCTGACCCTCGCCCGCGCTCTCTCCGGTCCCGGAATGCGGGCGCGGTCGGGCCGGGACGAGTAGGCAAGGCAGCTGACCGGACCTCGATTCTGCCGGCGCTCGCCTTGACGCCAGATCTAGGCGGTGCTAGGCTCCGGCCAGCCTCGGGCCGAGGGCTCCAGCCAACGTGCCACCGATCTCGGACCGCCGGAGATGCTGGACCACAGGAGGTGGTGGGATGGGTGCCAGGTTGCGGTGGGCGATCTGGGGGGCCGTGGCGGCGGCTGCGGTTGTGGCCAGCAGCGCCGGCGTGCTGGCGAGTACGGGCAAGTCCAGCGTTTCGGGCTTCGAGATCGCGGCCACCTCGACCGACGGACAGTTCGTGGGCTCCATCGGCGGGGGGACCCCGCTGGCCGGCGGCTACTTCTACGCCAACGTCGTCCACCAAGCGCTGCAGGAGGGCTCTCTGGGAGCCCAGACCGCCATCTGCGGCACCGGGGAATCGTTGTCTTCACGCAGCCCATGCGCTTCCGCCCCGGGGCCGGTCAGCACCGTGACGGTCTACCTGGACGGCAGGTCGGTCACCGGCCAATTCAAGTACGCTCCCGGCGGCATCGGGTTCCAGAGCGGCACCGGCTCCTGCCCCTCCCCGCAGAAGTTCTCAGTTGCCGACACGGTGACCTTCGGCACTCCCTTCAGCTCGTATCTGTTCTCCGTCACCCTCACCCACTACAGCTACGACCTCTTCGGGGACTGCATCACCTACTTCGCCACCATCTCCGGAACGATGGGCGAGAAGTAGTCGAGCTGACGAGCCGGCGGGCTGCTCCAGATCTCAGCCGGCCCGGCTTGCCGGGCGCACCGAGGGACGAGGTCCGGGCGAGAGGTCTCCGGCCGCGACCGCGACCTGGCCCTCCGGGCGCGTCACCAGCAGGCGCCCTTGGTCGTCCACCCCATCCAGCCGTCCCACCAAGGGCGCTGTCGCGCCCGCCACCTCCACCTCCTCCCCGATCCACTCCGCCCGCTCCAGCCAGGGCTGACGAAGTGCCGGGAAGCCCAGGTCGCTCCAGCTGCGGTAGTGGTCGTTCAGGGAGACCAGCACCTCGACAGCGAGCCTGGCCCCGCTCCCCCGCCACCCCTCGCGGTCCAGGGCGGTGGCCCCAGGCGCGATGGGATCCCCCCTGCCAAGTCCTTCCCAGAACGCGTTGCACCCCACCCCCACGGCCACCGCCTGGCCCTTCTCGGTCCACAGGGACTCCGCCAGGACCCCGGCCACCTTGCGGCCCCCGATCAGGCAGTCATTGGGCCACTTGAGCCTAACCGGAGGGCCGCCGGCCGCCTCGATCCCCCGGGCGACCGCCAGTCCCACCACCAGCGGCAGGGTGGCCGTCTGGACGGAATCCGGCGGGCGCAGGAGCAGAGAGAGCATCAGCGAGGAGCCGGGCGGCGCCTGCCAGGTCCGCCCGGCCCTGCCCCGACCGTGAACCTGGTGGTCCGCCAGCACGCAGAGCCCCTCGGGCTCGCCCCCCCGGGCCGCGGCCAGGATGAGGTCCTGGGTGCTGCCCACCTGGGCGAGCAGACGCACGCGCCAGGGGACTCTCCGAGCCGCCAGCTCCTGCCGGAGGGCGTCCCCGTCTCCCCACCCTGGCGCCCTCTCAGGGAATCGTCCGGGAGTGGGGCCTGAAGTCAGGTTCACTCCCGTATACTGCGGCCTCGTGGAGAACTGGGAGCGGATCGAGCTCTTCAGCTCCTTCCTCAAGCTGACCGGGGACATCGAGGTGGTGGCTCCGCTGCGGCTCACCGACGTCGTCAACCGGATGACGGAGTACCTGGAGATCCGGCAGCTGACCCTGGAGCCGCTGGCCAGCACCTACCCGGTGATCAGCACCGTGGAGGAGTCGGCGATGGTCGCCAAGCGATCGATCCTGATGCTGGCGCCGGTGGGCGAATCCCTGGCGGATACGGGGGGTCGACGGGCCTTGCTGGAGCAGAAGGTGGCCCACCAGGTGGCCCTCACCATCGACACCTTCTCCCTGGTCTGCGAGGTCTTCCTGGAGCCCCGGCTCAGC
>JAJZGN010000128.1 GCA_021798435.1 bacterium
CTCCTCTTGGCGCTGAACGGCCTTGACGAGGTTCTCGGCGACCTGCTCTGGGTTCAGGCCGTGGAGGGTCCCCGCGTGCTCCAGGTCCTCCAACGTGATGTCGCGCGCTTCGTGCCTTTCGTTGGGCTCCGCACACCCGCAACTTGCGCACATACCTTTCACCTCCAGCTGGTGGCGCCCTGTGGTTCTTGTCGGCCGGGCGCCACGGCCAGCCCGACTAACGCCTCGGCCGCGGCCCCGTTTCGCACCCGGCGCTGGGGGTAACGGCGTTCGAGGCCGACCTGCTCGGCTTGGGAGGAATCCGGCCTGGCTCCGATCGGCTGACGTTCGCGCCAGCGGGGACCCGGCAGGCCCCCATCCCTCCCTACTCCGGTAAGGGAGCTTGGTGGTCGACCGGTCGACCACCTCCCGGAGGGAGGCCGGTGGCAACTTCGGGCATCGGGGGGACGGACCTTGGCCTCCACCCCGAGGACGTGGTCCCAGCTGCACTCCAGCTCGTCGGGTGCGATGGGCCCGCACGCGGATCCCGAGCCACAGGGCCGCCGCGCGGCTCCCGTCCCTCGGGCAAGCGAGAGAGCTGGCTGGACCCCGGTCCTCGAGCTCGCGATCCCTCACGACCGAAACGGACGTGAGGACCCGGCGTTAAGCGCTGCGCCCGATGGCGAATGGGCCGGTGAGGGCCCGACAACCAGCACAGGAGGTGCCGACTGTGATCGATCCGAATGCGCCCCATGAAGAGAGGACTGTAACCCAGGTCTCGCAGGAGCCTGGCGAGCGACAGGAGGTCACCTATCGTTCATCGACCCCGGTGGCCACTTCGAGCTTTCGAGCGCGGCAGCTGGTCTGGTTGGCCGCGGGAGTGGTGGACGCCATTCTGGCCCTTGACTTCCTATTCAAGCTTATCGGAGCCAGCTCAGTGGGATTCGTGTCGTTCATCGGCGGGATGGCCACAGGGCTTTCCGCCCCGTTCCGCGGCGTCATGGCGACCACGGTAACCGCGGGCGCCCACGTCGCCTATTGGCCCGACGTGGTGGGGATCGTCGTCTACACCTTGGCGGCGTGGATCGTGGTGGCCCTGGTCGGGATTGCGCTGGCGCCGCGGGCGCGGGCGCAGGGTTCGCGGTGACATTCACACATCTTCCAAGGGGGTATTGAACTATGTTGGCACTCTTGCTCTTCCTGCTGCTGGTAGCGGTCCTGTTCGGACTCGGGGCCGCCATCCACCTCTTCTGGATCGTTGCCATCGTCGCCCTGGTGCTTTGGCTGGTGGGGTTCCTGTTTCGACCGCGCGGCGGGCGGTGGTTCTACTGGTAGGCCGCCGGCTGGCTGGCGGCTGAGCTGGGGTGGGGGGGTTCTGTGCCTGCCCCACCCCGGCAGGCATGGGAGGGGGGCGCCGACTGGCGGCGGCCGCCGGCAGACCCTTTCGGCCCTTGGATCCCCAGCTCCCGAAAGACCCTGGTCGTGCTCGAAGGGGTGTCCCGGAACCGACCCGGAACGCCTCAGCGGAGGAGGCCGCGAATGAAGACCCGCGTCCTGCTGCCGGAATCGCGGCCCCGCGGCGCTGAAGGCGGGGCGAGGACGGTCCGGGACCCCGGAAGGGCGAAGGCCGCCCATCTGCCTGAGGCCGACGTGGTGCGGGCGGCGGCCGCGGTTCTGGTGGTGGTGATCCACTGCCTCCCGTGGCCGGCCCAGAACCAGGGGCTGGCGCACGCCGTCTACCCACAGGCGGGATTGCTGGCAAGGGTATCGGTGCCGCTGTTCGTCGTTCTCAGCGGGCTTCTCCTGGCCCACGCTTCCCGCGCCACCGCGTCCGCTCGCCAGTTCTGGGGCAGGAGGCTGCGTCGGACTTTGCTCCCCTGGATCCCGTGGGCCGTCATCTACTTCGTCCTGACGGTCCGGTTCCAGGGAATGTCCCCCCTTCCCGCCCAGACCTGGGGCTGGTGGGCGGGGGGTGCGGGGCACCTCTACTTCCTTCTCTTGATACCCCAGCTCTACCTGCTGTACTGGCTCTGGCCCAAGAGTGCCAGGGGTGCGACGGTTGCCATGGTTGTGGCGATCGGGGTGCAGGTGGGGGCCCAGCTGGCTCGGGTGCTCCTGCCTCTCCACGGCGGATGGGGGCAGATCCTGATGCTCGACTACGGATTCGAAGAGGCTCCGTTCTGGGTGGGGTACTTTGGGATCGGGATCGCCCTGGGGCTGCGCCCTGAGTGGTTGAGGTCGCTCGCCAGGGGCGGATGGGTGGCCGCGGCGCTCACGGTCCCGGCGGCGATCCTGCTGCTGGCGGGTCTGCCCGGGAGGGTGGCCGCCCACTGGGGCCCGTGGGTCGGGGGCACGGGGGCCTTCCTGCGGCCATCGCTCCTGCTCCTGACGGTCGTCGTCTTGGGCGACCTCTGGGCGCTGGCATCTCATCTGCGCAAGTGGGCGGTCCCCGGCGTGGAGTGGGGCGTCCGGTCCCTGTCCCGCAACTCGCTGGGCCTCTACATCATCCACCCGGCATTTCTGCTGGCCTCCGGGCCCCTCCTGGAGGTCGCGCCCCAGCCCCTCTCCCTACAGGAACCGTTTCCCGAGTCGTTACTGCCGCTGGCGCTCCTCGTGACCTCCTCCACCGCGCTGGCATGGGCATCGACGGCCCTCCTGGCCCGGTGGCGGGTGACCGGATGGGCCGTGGGGCTCGGTAGCTGACGGGCGTCGCGGCTGGTCGCCTGCCAGGTCGTCCTGAATGGGATCTCCCCCACGCGGCCGGGATGCCCATCCTGGACTCCCATCTGACCGCCTTGGCGCGGGTCGCGTCCATGGGGGCCACTGCCACCTGCATCGCCACAAGGGCGGCGGGCCCGTGAAACACCTGGGGCCCGGCGGCGTTGGTTGGGGGCAGAAGGTCTCCTGGACCAGGGTTCGCGGCGGCGAGCCCGCCACAAGGAGGGATTGATTTGAGTGCCAATGAGGATCAGCGTGAAATGGGGGGTGCCGCAGCACCGTCCGACCCGGCCCCGAAGCCGCCGTCCCCGTCGGGGACGATTCCCGACTGGCGCGGAACGAGGGTGGAGACTTCGGCGGTGCCTGCGACGGGCACCGGAGGCTCGGCACCATCCGGCGCGACTCCTGGGGTGAGGCCAACCGCCACCCCCGTCTACCCCGCGGCACCGGCCACGGCAGGTGCGTCCGGCCCGGGCGCTGCCGTCCGCCCGACCTCGTCCGTCCCTGCCCCCGCGCTGGTCGGAGGCAGAATCCGGGAGTTCATCTGGCTCTCAGCCGCGGTGGTCGACGCCTTCCTCGCTCTGGACTTCCTGTTCCGGGCCCTCGGCTCCGTCGGGGGTGGGTTCGTGAGTGTGGTGACCGATGTGGGAGCAGCACTGGCCTCCCCATTCAGCGGCATAGTCCGGGGGGCGGGTCCCCCTACGGTGGGGCACACCGCCGACTGGCCTGTCCTGGTCGCGATCGTTGTCTACACCGCAGCGGCCTGGGTAGCCGCCCGCATGTGCCTGGTCCTGCTCGGCCAGGGTCATCCCCTGGCACGATACTGACCGGTCCCAGCTGGGCGTGGGACGGCCCTGACGGCCCGGACGGGCGAGATAGCTCCCGATGATCCTCGGCCTCCTCCTGGTGGCCGCCACCGCTTCGTTTGCCGCCACCCTCATCGCCATGGTGCCGGGGGCGCTGCGAGCGCCGGCGCCGGTGAGCCTGCTCCTTGGAGGGATGGGGCTCGCAGCCGGAGGCTGGGCCGCCTTCCTGCTCACCCGCGCTCTCGGCTTCACGCTGGCGGGCTGCCTGGCGCTGGCAGTGGTCACAATCGCCGCCCACCGGACGACTAGGGGCTGGAGCTGGCTGGCGGCACAGCTACTGGCCTCGGTGGGCCTCGCCTTCATCCTGTACCTCGCCTACTCAGTGGGAGTGACCGTGAACCAGGCCGGGTCACGGCACCTTGTGGTCTGGGTCCTGGCCGGGTGCGTCATCATCCTGCTGGGCGAGGTGGCCGCCGTTTCCCTGGCCATCTCCTATCTCTTCGAGATTCTCGATGTGCTGGGACGCCGCCGCCGGGACGCGCCCCCGGCGCCACCCCCCACCTTGGGCCACCAACCCTGGGTCGTGGTCCAGGTGCCGATGTACAACGAGCCCTTCGAGCTCGTGCGCGAGACGCTCTTGGCGCTGGCCCGCCTCGATTACCCCAACTACCTGGTCCAGGTGGTCGACAACAACACCAAGGACCCGGCGGTGTGGGCACCCGTCCAGGATCTGTGCGCAAGGCTCGGGAGCCGCTTCCAGTTCCTTCATCTGGACCCGTGGCCGGGGTTCAAGGCAGGAGCCCTGAACGAGGCCACGCGTCGGCTTGCCCGTGAAGTCGAGGTGATCGCGATCGTCGACTCCGACTACGTGGTGCAGCCGGGGTTTCTCAGTGCCACCGTCCCCTATTTCGCCGACCCCGAGGTGGGCTTCGTGCAAACGCCCCAGAACTATCGGGACTGGCGCGACGATCGCTACCTCAGGGGTCTCTTCCACAGCTATCGCTATTTCTTCGACATCACCATGCCCGCTCGGGCCCACCGCAACGCCATCATCTTCTGCGGGACGATGGGACTCATCCGCCGCTCGGCGCTGGAGGAGATCGGCGGCTGGAACCCCGACTGCATCACGGAGGATGCGGAGGCCAGCCTGCGCATCCTCGGCCGAGGCTACCGGGGCGTCTACCTCAGGAGAGCCTTCGGGGAGGGCCGCATGCCCCTCACCTTCGACGGCCTCAAGAAGCAGCGCTTCCGTTGGGCACTGGGCGGGATCCAGATCCTGCGCCAGAACTGGAGGGAGCTGGCACCCTTCGGCCGCCACGAGCTCCGCCTCACCCGGGCCCAGAGAGCGCACTACTTGGTTGGGGCCCTGCAATGGTTCGGGGACGCCGCCCTCGGCGCCTTCACCGTTCTGCTGCTGGCGACCGCGATCGCCACCGCAGCACATCACCGGCTACCTGTCGCCCAACTCACGGGGGCTGTTCTGGTGATCCCATTGGTGTTTCTGACCTTCGGCCTCCTGCGTGCGGTCTGGGCGCTTCGCGCCAGCGGCGACCTCACCTGGGGCGACGCCGGCCGTGCCCTTCGGATCTGGTTCGCTCTGAGTCTCACCGTGACCCGCGCCGACATACAGGGACTTCTGGTCGCCAAGGCCCAATTCCTGCGCACCCCCAAGCGCCGGGACGGCATGGGCTCCTTGGCCCGAGCGCTGTGGTCGGCGCGAGCGGAGACGACCTTGGCGCTGGCTTCGATCCTCGCCGCCGTGGCGATGGAGGTCCGCTCATTCGGCTTCACTACCACGATCCTGGCCGCACTCCTTCTGTTCCAGGGCTCGGTCTACCTGTGCGCTCCGTGGGCCAGCCTCGCCGCCGATGGGATCAAGTTGACACCCCTGCGGCGGATCTATCTGAACTCCCCGCGCTCCGTCGCGGAGCGTGGGGATGAGCGCTCGCGGGCGGCGGCCGTCCCGCTGGGGATTGGGGCGGTCGCCTTCGCGGGACTCGTGGTCGCCTTCGCGACCGCCGGCCCGAGCGGTCCCCAGCCCTTCTCGCCGGCAGCCGGTGGCCCGGTCATAGCCGCGGCCCCCCAACCCACCGGTGCCCCACCGACTCCCTCCCCTTCTGCTTCACCCAGCCCTTCGATCAGCCCCACCGCCTCCCCCACCCCGTCGCCAAGCGCTGGGCCGTCCGCCTCCCCGTCGCCTGGGCCGTCAACCTCGCCG
>JAJZGN010000129.1 GCA_021798435.1 bacterium
GGGGACGTCTGGCGGCGAGCGCCGATGACCGTGGCCTGGACCACGTTCACCCAGGGCCTCACCGAGCGGGCGGTCAAGGGGGTCGTCACCGGGCCGGTGACCATTCTGCAGTGGTCCTTCCCCCGCGAGGACCTGGAGCGGGCGATCAGCTGCAAGCAGATCGCCCTGGCGCTCAGGGACGAGGTTGCCGATCTGGTCGCAGCCGGGATCAGGGTGGTGCAGATCGATGAGCCGGCGCTGCGTGAGGCCCTGCCGTTGCGTCGCGCCGATCAGGCGGGCTATCTCAGGTGGGCCGTAGACTCGTTCCGGCTGGCGGCCGGCGGGGCGCCGGACTCGGCCCAGGTGCACACCCACATGTGCTACGCGGAGTTCTCGGACATCATGGAGGGCATCAAGGAGATGGAGGCCGACGCCCTCTACATCGAGGCCGCCAGATCGGGCATGACCCTGCTGCGTTCCCTGGCCGACTCCGGCTACCCGGGGACCGTCGGACCTGGGCTGTACGACATCCACTCGCCCTTGGTCCCCTCCGCTGAGGAGATGGCCGAGCGGCTGAGGGCGGCGGCCCGGGTGATCCCCGCGGAACGGCTCTGGGCCAACCCCGACTGCGGCCTGAAGACCAGGACCTGGTCCGAGGTCGATCCCTCCCTGCGCCATCTGGTGGTGGCGGCGCGGCAGGTCGCGGGTGAGTTGGAACCGGCGTCCGCCAGCGTGCGCTGAGGGGCTGAATTGGAGACGGCCTACCAGCCCGGGCCCACCGAGAGGCGCTGGGGCGAGAGGTGGGCGGAGCTGAAGCTGGGGGTGGCCGACCCCGCCAGCCCCAAGCCTCCTTTCTCCATCGCGCTCCCACCGCCCAACATCACCGGCGCGCTGCACATGGGCCACGCGCTCAACGCAGTGATCCAGGACAGCCTCTGCCGCTATCACCGGATGAGGGGCTACGAGGTGCTGTGGGTGCCGGGCACCGACCACGCCGCCATCGCCACGCAGAACGTGATCGAGCGCCAGCTGGCGGTCGAGGGAACCTCGAAGGAGGAGATCGGGCGCGAGGAGTTTGGGCGGCGGGTCGAGCGCTGGTACGCGGAGTACCAGGGCCGAATCGTGACCCAGCTGCGAGGGATGGGAGCCAGCTGCGACTGGACCCGGGAGCGCTTCACCCTGGACCCCGCCTACGTGCGGGTGATCCGCACCGCCTTCAAAGAGCTTTTCGACCAGGGACTGATCTACCGTGGACCTCGGATCGTCAACTGGTGCCCCCGCTGCGAGAGCGCCATCTCGGACGAGGAGGTCGAGTACCAGGAGCATATCGACCTCTTCTTCCAGGTGCGCTACCCCATCGCGGGCGAAGAGGGAGCTGTGGTGGTGGCCACCACCCGTCCGGAGACGATCGTGGCCGATGTGGCGGTGGCCGTGTCCCCGAACGACTCCCGGTTCGCCGACCTGGTGGGCAAGATGGTGGTGGAGCCGATATCGGGGCGCACCCTGCCCGTGATCTCGGACCTGGCGGTTGATCCCGAGATCGGGACCGGGGCGCTCAAGATAACGCCGGGGCACTCGCCCGAGGACTTCGAGATCGGCCTCCGGCATCACCTCCCGGTCCTGACGGTGATCGACCTCAAGGGGCGGATGCGCATCCCCGAGGTTCCGGCCCTGGACGGCCTGCCGGTGGCGGAGGCCCGGCTACGATCGGTCGAACTCCTGGAGCAGGTCGGCGCCCTGGTCCGCTCGGACCCGATCACTCACCAGGTCGGCCACTGCGACCGCTGCGGAGCGGTGATCGAACCGCTGGTGACCCCGCAATGGTGGATGAGGATGGCGGAGCTGGCGGCTCCCGCGGCCGCCGCGGCCCGGGAGGGTCGAATCCGCTTCCACCCCCCCCAGTTCGGCTCCCAGTATCTCGGCTGGCTGGAGGGACTTCGCGACTGGTGCATCAGCCGCCAGCTCTGGCTGGGTCATCGCATCCCGGTGGCCACCTGCGGACAGGGACACGTGTTCGCCTTCGTGGAGGAGCCGGAGCGCTGTCCCGAGTGCCAGGACGCCGCCTTGACCTTCGACCCTGATGTCCTCGACACCTGGTTCTCGTCTTCCCTCTGGCCCTTCGCCATCCTCGGCTGGCCCGAGCCCACGCCGGAGATGGCCCGGTTCTATCCCACCTCGGTGCTGAGCACCGCCCGCGACATCATCTACCTCTGGGTGGCGCGGATGGTGATCATGGGGTTGCGCTTCACCGCTGACCTGCCCTTCCCGGACGTCATCTTCCACGCCACCATCCTGGGGGCCGATGGCGCTCGCCAGTCCAAGTCGCGGGGCAACGTTGTCGACCCCTTGGAGATGGTGGAGAGGCATGGGGCGGACGCCTTGAGGGGGTGGGGGGCGGCCGTGGCCATGGGCACCCAGGACGCCCGCTTCGACGAGACCCGGCTCGATGGTTACGCCCGGTTCGCCAACAAGCTGTGGAACATGGCCCGGCTGCTCCACCTGGCCCACTTCCCCGAGGGCACCGGTCGCATCCCGTTGGCTGAACCGCCACCGCCTTCGGAGTTGGAGCTCGCCGATCGCTGGATCCTCTCCCGCCTCCGCGCCTTGGTGGACGAGGTCACCACCGCCTACGACACTTTCGCCCTGGGCGACGCGGTGGAAGCCGTCCGGCGCTTCAGCTGGGACGAGGTCGCCGACTGGTATCTGGAGCTGGCCAAGGGAAGGATGGAGCGCCACGACCGCGCGGCCCTGTGGGTGGCCCGGGAGGTGCTTTGGACCACGCTCCACCTGCTGCACCCCATCATGCCCTTCGTTACCGACGAACTGGCCCAGCAGTTCTCGGGATCTCCGCCAACCCTGGACTTCGCCACCTGGCCCACCGGGGAAGGGCTCACCGAGGACCCCGAGGCTGAGCGGGCGATGGGGGCGTTCCGGCAGCTGGCGAGCGAGCTGCGCAGCTGGCTCCAGGAGCTGGGGGTGGGCGGGAGCCGGAGCGCGCCCCGGGTGCCGGTGCGGCTGGCCGAACTCGCAGAGGGGCTGCGCATCCCCGAGATTCCCGCCTACCTGGCCCAGGTTTCACCGGTCGTCTTCGAGCCCGACGGGGCGGGCGCGGAGGGAGACTTCGCCTCGCTTGCCGTCGGCGGCAGCTCGGTCCACCTGGGGGCGGCCGCGGCCCGGCATTCGGAGGTGCGTGGCCGCCTCCGGCGGGAACTGGCCGACCTGGAGGCCAACCGACAGCGGCTGGATGCCAAGCTGGCCTCGCAGTTCTCCGCTCGGGCCCCGGATGCGGTTGTGGCCCGGGAAAGGGAGCGGCTGGCAGCGACCGTGAGGCGCCTGGAACTGCTCCACCGCACCTTGGGCGACTGACCCTCAGCAGGCAAGCCGTGCTAACCCTCCAGCACCTGCCGGCGCTGGCGTTGCTGGCGGTGGCGGTGACCGCCCTGGCCGCCGGGGTCCTGGGCGAGGTGGTCCCGGCCCGAGCCGCAGGGACCGCGAGGGCTCTGCTGAGGTTGGCGCTGCTGGGCGCCGTGGTGGACCTGGTTCACGTCATGCTGGCCTTGCCCCCCGGGGGGGTGCTGGCGGTGACCCTGTGGCGGATCACCCCCAACCTCCCGGTGACCCTGCAGGTGGACTATGCGGGTCTGGCGTTGGCCACCGCCGCCGCCACCGCCGCCCTGGTGATCAGCCTGGCCACGCGGGACGGGCCCCTGGCCAGCGCGGCGCTCGGCACCGCGGCTCTAGGCGCCATGATGGCCGGGCTCGCGGGGGGGCTCTTGACCATGTACATCGGGCTCCAGCTGTCCGCCGTGGGCGGGATCGGCCTCAGCTACGCCCGCCTCCCGCGGGCGCCCAGCGGGCGACTGGTAGCCGCCGCGGTCGCGGACCAGGCCGTATCACTGATCTGGCTGGGCGCAGTGGTCGGCCTCAACCTGACCACCGGGACCTTGGTCTTCGCCGGGATCCCCACTCTGGCCATCTCACTGCCGCTGGCGGGTCTGCTGGTGATCCCCGGAGTGGTGCGGCTCTCCGGGGCATCGTTCCTGCCCGACCGCTACGGGTCTTCCCGGGCAGCAGACCTCGGCGACCTGCTGGCCGTCGTCGCCGTTCCCACCGGGCTGTCGGTGCTGCTTCGAGTGCAGGAGCTGGCCGGCGGGACCTGGCCCCATCCGGCGCTGGGCACCGCGCTGGATGGGGTCGCCCTCATCCTCGGCCTGGGCGCTGTGGTACTGCAGGTCCGAGAACCCGGGGGGACGGGGCTGCGCTCCCTGCTCATGGTGATGGCGGCGCTGGTCCTGCTGGGTTTCGGAGCCGACTCGGCCCCGGGTACGGCCCTCGCGGTCATGGCCGCACTATCCATGGAGCTGACCGCGCTCCTCGGGCCGAGGGTGCTGGTCTCGGACAGGCCGGTGGCGACCCGGGCCCTGCCCCCGGGCGCCGCCCGAGCCTTCCTCATCCCGCTGGGACTGCCTCTCTCCGCCGCGGTGACGGCTGGCGTGGTGGGGCTGGGGCTGGGGCTCACCTCGGGCCTCGTGGACGGGGTGCTGCCGGCCCTGGGGTTCCTGGTGGCACTGGCCGGCCTCGCGGCGGGGGGATCCCGCCTGCTCCGGGCCAAGTGTCAGCCACTTCCGTGGCCGCTGGCTATCCCGGGTGTTCTTCTCGCCGCGGCGGCTTTTCTCCCCGGCGCCCTGCTCACGGAGATCGCGGTTCCGGTCACCACCGGGGGGGCGCTCGGCCTGCTGGTGCTGACGGCGCCTGATCCCCTCTCATTGCAGCTGTCCGGGCTGCTGTGGCCGGGAGGCTACCTGGCCGTGGTGGCGGTGGTCTTCGCCGGGGGGTACTGGGGCGTGCGGGAGGTCCTGGGCGTCCCAGCTCCAGAGCCGGCCCCGGTCCCCGCGCCCCCGCGGCCCAGCCCCGGGCGACCTCCCCGCTGGGGGCATGGACCCGTCGCCGTCGGCATGGCTCGGCGGGCGCTGTCGGCGGGGCTGCGGATCTCGGCGCGCGAGATGGCGGAGCGCCCTGTCTGGATGTGGCTGGCCGCCTCCCTGGCGGTGTCCTGGCTGCTGGTGCAGCGCTGATGGGCCCTTCGCTGCTGGCCGCGGGGGGGTTCCTGGCGGCTGCGGTGGCGCTGCTGGCGAGTGGTGCCAGGGGGGCCCTGGTGAGCGCTCTCTGCTTGGGAGCGGGCTTCGGCGGGGTCGCCTACCTCGCTGGCGGGGCGGCGAGCCTGGCCGTTCCCCTGCTCCTCGGGATCATGTGCGCGCTGGCGATCTGGGCGGCGGGGCTGGGCGCTCGGGTGGGATCCCTGGTCTGGCTCCTCGGAAGGGCCCCTGTGGTGGGGCGGCCCAGAGTGTTCAGCGAGCGCAGCTTCCGATTGCTTCTGGGCCTGGGCGGGCTGCTGGCGGCGCGCCTGCTCTCCGGCCACCTGGGGGCGGGCACCATCAGCACCCAGGGGCCAGCCTTCGCCTGCCTGTTCGCCTGGGAGGTGGGGGCGATACGGATCGGGACCGGGCGGGGGCCGTCGGACCTGGCTCTCGGCACCCTCGCGATCGGGATGGGGGCCGCCGCTTTCATCCTCTTGGACTCCGGGGGAGGGGCGTGGCAGGCGGCCGCCTTGACCGCGGGGGGGCCGGCGGTGCTCCTGGGGCTCTTCGCCCACGCCCAGCCCTGGGAGGTCCAGAGGTGAGCTTGGCGCTGGCCCTCTCCTTCCTACTGCCCCTGCCCCTGGCTCCGGTGGTCTGGCG
>JAJZGN010000130.1 GCA_021798435.1 bacterium
CTCTAGACAGAGGAGAGCGGTGCGGGGCTCGTGGCCGGGGTCGTTGAGCCTCTCCAGCTCCCGGAGCTGCTCTCTGGTGGGACAGCCCGCGTTGGGGGCGTCGAAGTTGCGCAGCTGCACCCCGCCGATCACCGCGGCCCCGGCCAGCTCGTAATGGAGGATGTGGGCCTCCCGGTCGACCAGCACCTCCTCCCCGGGTTGGGTGGCGGTGAGGATGGCGATGAGGTTGGACATGGTCCCGCTGGGGCAGAAGAGAGCCGCCTCCTTGCCCAGGAGCCGGGCCGCCTCGGCCTCCAGCCGGTTGACGGAGGGGTCCTCCCCGTAGACGTCGTCCCCGACCTCGGCCGCGGCCATGGCGGCCCGCATCCCCTGGGAGGGTCGGGTCACGGTGTCGCTGCGCAGGTCGATCACCCGACCATGCTAGCGAGACCTCAGCTTCGGGAGGGCGACTCCGCGGCGGCCACGTCCAGGAACGCCACCCGGTCGCGTCCGCCCCTCTTGGCCGCGTAGAGCGCCCGGTCGGCCAGGTCGAGAAGGTTCCGGGCGCCGCGCGTCCCCTCGGGGAAGGTGACCCCGCCCAGGCTCACGGTGATGGAGAGCCTCTCCCCGGAGTCCAGCTGGACCGGGGTGTGAGCCACCGCGGTGCGGATCTTCTCCGCCACCAGCTGGGCCTCCTCGCGGCCGGTGTTGGCCATCACCACCACGAACTCCTCTCCCCCGTACCGGGCCGCGAGGTCGGACTTGCGGATGGTCTCCACCATGATGCTGGCGAAGGCCCGCAGCACCTGGTCCCCGGCCTGGTGCCCGTGGGTGTCGTTGACCCTCTTGAAGTGGTCCAGGTCGAGCATGAGCACCGACAGCGAAGAGCCGGCGCGGTCGGCGACGTTGACCTGCTGGTCCAGATAGCCGATGAGAAAGCGATAGTTGTAGAGCCCGGTCATGGCGTCGGTGGTGGCCTCCAGCTGGGTCACCGCCAGGCGCACGCTGCGCTCCACCGCCGCCACCACCTGGGTGGCCACCCCCTCGCAGACCGCATGGTCCTCCTCGACGTAGGGGGCGTGCTTGTTGGCCACGATGAGGATCCCCAGCTCGCGGCCCTCGGAGCGCAGGGGCACCGAGAGGCAGTCGCGCAGCCCGATGCGTTCCTCCAGGACCCCGCGCTCCGACGGCGCCACCAGGGAGCGGGCCACGTAACGGGGCTCGCGCAGCAGCCGGGAGAGCAGGCCGTCCCCGGAGTCCAGCTCCGCCCACTCGAGGGCCGGCCCCGGCACCCCGGTGGTCAGGAGGTACCCCGGCCCCTGGGTCGCCTGGGGCCGGACCAGGATCATCGCCATCTGGACCGCGAGCAGCTCCTGAAGGCTGTTGAGCACCTGGCCCAGCGCCTGCTCCAGCGGGACCCGGCTGCTGAGGGTGGCCGCGATCACCGATCTGCCCGTCGCCGTGAGCAGCTGGCGGTGGAGCTGGCGGCGCATCAGCTCGAAGTTGGCCGCCAGGCGGGCCACCTCGTCGGCCCCGCTGACCTCGATGGGCTTGGCGTAGGCGTTGTTCCCGAGCTCTCCCACCGCCTGGTTGAGGCGTCGAAGCGGGCGGTTGAGGTAGCGCTCCGCCACCAGAAGGGCCACGATCATCCCCAGGAGGAGGACGGCCGCCACCGCCAGGGCCAGCGGGGCGGCGAGCTGGGCCGCGGTGGGGCCGATGGGGGTCGTCGGCACCACCGTCAGGAGCCTGGCCACGGCAGCCCCACCCACCCCGGGCAGGGCCACCGCCGCGGCGGCGTACTGGGTGCCGGAAAGCTCAACCAGCCCCCGCTCCTCCCGCCGCCGGAGCAGCCCCGTGAGCGCCGCGGGCAGGGGTTCCCCGGAGGGCACCGAAAGGCCACGCCCCCTGGCGCCCGAGAGCGCCCGCCCTCCCTGCTCCAGGACCAGCAGGGCCGACGGCTGGGAGGCTCGCACCAGCTGCTGGGCGAACTGCAGGGTGGAGGAGGTCACCGGGGTCGCCACCACCACGGTGGCCACCAGATGTCCCCCGGCCCGGACCGGGGCCTGGCCCAGGCCCAAGATCCGGGCAGCGCCCGGCGCCCAGAACGATCCCCCGGATCGGCGGGCACAGCGGCTGGAGGGGAGGTTCAGGGAGCGCAGCTGGGCCGCGGAGGGCTCTGCCGGGTACTGGGAGAGAAGAGCGCCCGCCGGGCTGAACACCATGACGGTGTCCCCAGGGGCAGCCTTGGCGTAGGCCTGCACCAGGTCCGAGAGCTGGGAGCCGGGTTCCGCCGCCGCCTGGACCAAAGGTGGCGCCGCCGCCAGCTGGCAGGCGTACGAGGCGCTGGCGCCGGAGGAGTCCAGCTGCAGCAGGCGACCCCCGAGGAGGGCCATCCCCGAGGCCTGGGTCACCAGTTGGCGCGTGGAGGCGCCGGCGATGGCAAACCAGGCCACCGTCCCGGCGGCGGCAGCCGTCGCCACCCCCACCAGGAGGAGGATCAGGGCGTAGCGGAGGGTGAACGAAGCCCTCCGCCTGCGGCGGCTGACCCCGGTCCGGTTGGCCAACTCAACTTCCCATCAACGGCCCACCCGGCGAAGTCGCCGGCAGGGCCGAGCACCTGCGGGCGGGCCGGGGATACGCGGCCTAAGCCTATGATTCCCCACCGTAGCCAGCGCCGGGCGCGAGCAGGCGAACCTGGGGTAGCGATGGGGTGACACCGACCACACTTTCCGATGACATCGTGGAGCAGGGGCTCGAGGTGGCGCGGGCGTCCCGGGCGACGCCGTGACCGAGGTGGTGCTCGCCTTCCTGGACGGCGAGCTCATGCACGGGGCGGTCTCGGCGCTGCAGCTGGACGACCCCTTCCTGGAGGTCGAGCTCCACGGCCTGGACGGCAACAACCGCCAGGCGCTGGTCCCGGCGGCTTCGCTGCGCCAGGTGGACCAGGTCCAGGTGCCGGCGCTCAGTCCGGAGGTGGAGGTCGAGGCGCTGCCCCGGGTGGCGCTGCACTTCCACGATGGCCAGGTCTTCCGGGCCCACGTCCTCGCGCCGGCGGCGCTGCAGCGGTACGGCTCCGTCTGGGACGTGGTGGAGTCCGGAACCCGCGACCACCGCATCCTGGCCATCCCCTACACCGCCCTCAAGGCCGCCTTCTACGTCCGCCACTGGGACACCCGCCGGCCTCAGGACCGTGCCGGGGATGACCCGAGGGACCGGGAGCGGGCCCGCCTCGCGGAGATCATGGCCCGGCGGAGCCGCGCGGCGGTCACCGAGCCGGAGGAGCGCTCCTCGGGGCTGCTGGCCCGCCTCGACCTGGAACAGGGGGGCAGGAGACCGCCGGCGGGCAGCTGAGCTGGCCCTCGGGCCGGCGCCCTACTTGTAGCGGAAGGTGATCCGGCCCCGGGTGAGGTCGTAGGGGCTGAGCTCCACCTTCACCTTGTCCCCGATCAAGGTGCGGATGTAGTGCTTGCGCATCTTTCCGGAGATGTAGGCGAGGACCGTCTGCCCGGTCTGCAGCTCCACCTTGAAGACGGCGTTGGGCAGCGGCTCCACCACCGTCCCCTCCAGTTCGATGGTCTCCTCCTTGCGCTCCTCGACGGGGGTGGTGCGTGCCGTGCGGGGACGGCTCGGCCCGCGGCGGGGGCGGGATCCCATCGAACGTCTTGCCAAGTGTCACCTCCAGATTCCGGGCCGGTGGCCACCGCCCAGGTTGGGTGATTGTACTTCCTGTCAGGAGGAGGCAGCCCGGGCCATGAGCCTTCCCCCGCCGGCATGCCTCGGGCCCACCACGTGGCTCAGGGTGCCGAAGCCCAGCAGTTCCAGGTCCACGCGGTCGCCCTCCTGGAGTAGCCGCCCGCGCTCCTGGCCGCTCCCCCCCTCCACGGTGCCGCTGCCCATGACCTCACCCGCGGCCAGCGGCTCCGCCGCCGAGGCGTGGGCCACCATCTCGGCGAAGGACCACCTGGACTCCGCCATCCGGCCGGAGGCCACCTCCACCCCGTTCAGGTAGGCCCGGGCCTCCAGCCGCGAGGGGTCCGGGACCTCGTCGGCGGTGATGAGCCACGGCCCCAGCCCGGTGGCGAAGTCCTTGGCCTTGGCCGGGCCCAGCCGGACCTGCATCTCCTCCCGCTGCAGGTCCCGGGCCGAGAAGTCGCAGAGGAGGGAGTAGCCGCAGATGGCGTCCTGGGCCTGGTTGGGGCCGAGGTCCGGGCCGGCGGCGAACACCACGCAGGCGAATTCAAGCTCGTAGTCGAGGGCGTCGGTGTAGGCCGGCCAGGGAACCTCCGCCCCGGGGGCCAGGAGGGTGGCCGGGTTGCCCTTGTAGTAGGCGGGTCGGGTGTACCAGGGATCCGGCACCGCCTCGTGGCGGCGCTCCGCCCCGGCCCTGACATGCCCCTCGAAGGCGTAGAAGTCCCGCAGCAGCGGAGCTCGCAGCAGCGGCAGGCGGCGGACCTGGTCCTCGGACCAGGCCAGGGGGGCCCCTGAGGGCGCCGCTCCGGACGCCCCCTCCGAGAGCGCCAGCTCCACCGCCTCCCGGACCATCTCCAGCCCCCGTCTCCCTCCGCGAAGCAGCCGGGCGAGGTCCGGTGGGAAGGTGACCGCGGCCCAATCGGAGGCCGAGGCGGATCCCTGCCGCTCCCACCAAAGCTCCCCGGCCGCGGTGACGTCGACGAGGCGGGGCGTGCCCTGGCGCGGGTCGGCATGGAAGGCGACCACCCTCGGCACCGGCCCCAGGGGGGCGTCGATCTCCACCGTGGCGAGGCGCACCTGGAACCTCAGTCGTCGATGTGGGGCATCCAGGACTCGGCGTATTCGACGATCTCGGAAGGCCCGGCCGCCTCCAGCGGGTGCAGCGGCCGGAGCGCGTCGATCATCACCGCCACCTCGTCGTGGTGAGTCTTGGTGCCCTCGCGGTCCCGCTCGATGGCCTTGGGCTGGGGCCCGTGGTGGATCCCCTGAGGGTGCCAGGTCATCATCCCGGCATCGATCCCGGCCCGGCTCATGAACGTCCCGGCGTGATAGAAGAGCACCTCGTCGTAGTCGATGTTGCGGTGGTAGAAGGGCAGGCGCACCGCCCCGGGGTCGTCGAGCCCCTCCACGCGCCGGGGAGCGAAGGTGCAGAGCACGAACCCCGAGGTCTTGAGCGTGGTGTGCACCGAGGGCGGGAGGTGGAACCGCCCCGAGGTCACCGGGCGGATGTCCGAGACGTTGAGGGCGAAGGCGGAGAGGTCCCCCTTCCAGCCCACCGTGTCCAAGGGGTCGAAGGGGTAGAAGACGCGGGTCCACTGCCCCTCCCGCTCGATCACCATCTCCCACTCCGAGCTGGCGTTGGGAGGAGTCCCTGGGAGGGGCAGCTCCGGGAGGCGGAGGACCGCCCGGTCGAAGGGCGAGTGCTGGCCCATCCGGTCCGCTCCCGGCAGCTGCGGCATCTCCGGAGAGGCGATCACCAAGAGGAAGCTCTCCTCGCCGGTGGGGAAGAAGCGATGGGTGGTGCCCCTCGGCAGCACCAGGTAGTCCCCCGGCCCGTAGGAGAGGACCCCGAAGTCGGTGAGGAGGGTTCCGGCGCCGCGATGGACGAAGTAGATGAGGTCCACGTCGGCGTTGCGATAGCAGTAGGGCATGGCCTCCCGGCGCCGGGAGACGGAGATGCGGACGTCCTGATTGCCGAGCACCGGGGCCACCGGGGCCGCCGGGTCGCCCTGGTCCGCCGCCGCCACCTGGCGGAGGTCGTAG
>JAJZGN010000131.1 GCA_021798435.1 bacterium
CACCGCCCGGGCCGCGACCGCCACCGCCGCCGCCACCGCCACCCGGTCGGAGCGGCCGTGCCCGATGTAGACCAGACCCCGGACCCCCAGCAGGGGCGCTCCTCCGACCGCCCTCCAGTCCAGCCGCCGGCGCATCCGGCGCAGCCCGGGAAGCAGGAGGAGGGCCCCGAGGCGGGCCAGTGGTCCCCGCGTCAGCTCCGAGCGCAGCGCCCCCACCACCTCCTCCGCCACCCCCTCGGCGGTCTTGAGGGCGACGTTGCCGACGAAGCCGTCACACACCACTAGGTCCAGCTCGCCGGAGAAAAGCTGGGTGCCCTCGACCGGGCCGGAGTAGTTGAGGCCCAGCTCGCCGATGAGCCGGTGCGCCTCCTGGACCGCCTGGTTTCCCTTGCTGGACTCCGTGCCGTTGCTGAGCAGCCCGATCCTGGGCTTCGGCTTCCCCTCGGCCAGCTCCACATAGCGGCTGCCCAGCTGGGCGAACTGGGCCAGCCACTCGGGCTTGCAGTCCACCTGGGCACCGGCATCCACCAACCAGGTCACCCCCCGAGGACCCGGGAGGGGGGTGGCGATCGCCGGACGGGAGATCCCGGGGAGCCGGCCCAGCCCCACCAGGGCGGCGGCCATGGCGGCGCCGGAGTGGCCGGCGGTGAAGAGAGCGTCGGCCCGGCCCTCCTGAACCAGGGCCACGCCCACCCCCAGGCTGGAGCGGGGCTGGGCCCGCACCGCCTGGGCCGGATGGGCTTCCATGGGGATCGCCCCCTCGGAGGCCTCCAGCGCCAGACGGGACGGGGAGCGCCCGGCCAGGATCGCGGCCAGCTCCGGCTCCTGCCCCACCAGGGTCAGATGGAGGCCAGGGTCCCGCGAGAGCGCCAGGAGGCTGCCCTCCACCAGCTCCAGGGGGGCGTGGTCGCCGCCCATCGCGTCCACCGCCACCACCGGCTCCACAGGGGTCAAATGTCCAGGTTCCGCACGGTCTTGGCGTGGGCCTGGATGAAGCGCTTGCGGGGCTCCACGGCCACCCCCATGAGCCGATCGAAGATGTCATCGGCCCGGATCACGTCCTCGACCTCGACCTTGAGCAGGACCCGCTGCTCGGGATCGAGGGTGGTGTCCCAGAGCTGCTCCGCGGTCATCTCCCCCAGCCCCTTGTAGCGCTGCACCCGGGACTTCTCCCCCATCTCCTTGACCGCGACCCGGAACTCCTCCTCGCTGTAGCACCAGCGCACCTGCTTGCCCCTCTCGACCCGGAAGAGGGGTGGCTGGGCGATGAAGAGGTGCCCGTCCAGGATCACCGACTGGAGGTGACGCCAGAAGAAGGTGAGCAGCAGGGTGCGGATGTGGGAGCCGTCCTCATCGGCGTCGGCCATCAGGACCACCCGGTTGTAGCGCAGCTTGCTGAGATCGAAGCGCTCCCCCACCCCGGTGCCGAGGGCGGTGATCAGGTTGCGGATCTCCTCGTGCTGGAGGATCTTGTCCTCCCGCGCCTTCTCCACGTTGAGGATCTTGCCCCTCAGCGGCAGGATCGCCTGGTAGCGGCGGTCCCTCCCGCCCTTGGCCGTGCCGCCGGCCGAGTCCCCCTCCACGATGAAGATCTCGCAGAGGTCGGGGTCGCGCTCTGAGCAGTCGGCCAACTTCCCGGGAAGGGTGGCGGACTCCAGAAGCGACTTGCGCTGGACCAGCTCCCGGGCCCGTACCGCCGCCGCCCGGGCCCTCGCCGCGGTCAGCGACTTCTCCACGATCCGCTTGGCGTCGGCGGGGTTCTCCTCCAGGTACTGCCCCAGGGCCTCGCTGACCACGGCGGACACCTGCCCGGCCATCTCCGAGTTCCCCAGCTTGGTCTTGGTCTGGCCCTCGAACTGGGGCTCCTGGAGCTTCACCGAGAGCACCGCGGTCAGCCCCTCTTTGACATCCTCCCCGCTCAGGTTCTGGTCGTTCTCCTTGAGGATCCCGGCCTTGCGGGCGTAGCGGTTCAGAGTGCCGGTCAGCGCCGCCCGGAACCCGGTGAGGTGGCTGCCCCCCTCCACCGTGTTGATGTTGTTGGCGTAGGCCAGGACGTGCTCGGTGAAGGTGTCGTTGTACTGCACCGCCAGCTCCACCGAGTTCCCCTCGACCCCCCGCTCCACGTACATCGGCCGCCCCTGAACCACCCCCCGGCCGCGGTTCAGGAAGCGCACGAAGGCCTCGATGCCGCCCTCGAAGTAGAAGTTGGCCTCCTGGACCGGCTCCTCGCGCTCGTCCAGGAGGCGGAAGTGCACCTTCTTGTTGAGGAAGGCCAGCTCCCGCAGCCGGTTGCTCACCGTCTCGGCCCTGAAGACCAGGGTGTTCTTGAAGATGAGGGGGTCGGGCCAGAACCGCACCATGGTTCCCCGCCTCCCCCCCACCGGGTCACGCTCCGACTTCAGCTCGGTCGCGGGGAGGCCACGCCGGTATTCCTGGCGGTGCACCCGGCCCTCCCGGTAGACCTCGACATCCAGCCGCTCGGAGAGGGCGTTGACCACCGAAAGCCCCACCCCGTGGAGGCCACCGGAGACCTTGTAGCCGCCTCCCCCGAACTTCCCACCGGCGTGGAGCTTGGTCATCACCACCTCGAGGGCCGGGCGTCCGGTCTGCTGATGGATGTCGACGGGGATGCCCCGGCCGTTGTCGACGACCTGGCAGGAGCCATCTGCCCCCAGCGTCACCTCGATCTCGTTGCACTCCCCCGCCAGCGCCTCGTCGACGCTGTTGTCGATGATCTCGGTCACCAGGTGGTGAAGGCCGGCCACGTCGGTGTCGCCGATGTACATGCCGGGGCGTCTCCGGACCGGCTCCAGTCCCTCCAGCACCTGGATCTGGTCGGCCGAGTACCCGTCACCGTCCGAGGTGGGGCGCCCCCTGCGGCCGCCCCGCCGGGGTGGCCGGGGCGGCTCCCCAGCCGCCCCCGGGGCCGGCTCGATGGGCAGCCAAAGTTCACTCTCTGGATTCTCGGGATCTGTCACCTTCCCTCCTTGAGGGACAACGGGCCGGCCACTTGGGGCGCCGCCCACGGGTCACGACGCTGCCTGGCAAGGGCGTCAGACCCAGCGGAGACCACGCCTAATTCTACCAGTCCGAACTCACCCGCCACCGTGGGCGGTGCCCGCCCGGGCGGCTGTGGGGCATAAGCTCCGGGCATCATGGAGGCACACTCCCACCTGGCCAAGTCGGCCCTCTTCGACGCCATCGCCGAGGTGGCCGCGGCGCTGGCCGCCGGCCGGCGGGCCGAGATCATCGATGTCCTGGCCCAGGGAGAGCGCCGGGTGGAGCAGGTGGCCCAGGAGCTCCAGCAGTCGGTGGCCAACACCTCGCACCACCTGCAGGCGCTGCATCGGGCCGGACTCGTGTCCCGCCGAAGGCAGGGGGCCCGCGTGCTCTACCGGCTGGCGGGCCCGGAGGTGGAGGAGTTGTGGGTGGCCCTGCGCGACGCGGCCGCCTCCATGAGGGGCGACTTCGCCCGTTTGGCCTCCGCCTATTTGGGGGAGCTGGGCGCGGTGGAGGTGGTGAGCCGCCGCGAGCTCCTGCAGCTCCAGGCCGACGGCCGGGTCACCATCATCGACGTGCGGCCACCGGAGGAGTACCTCCAGGGGCACGTACCCGGCGCCCTCTCGGTGCCGCTCTCGGAGCTCGACCGGCTGCGCCCCCCCGAGGGGCGGGCGGTGGTGGCGTACTGCCGCGGCCCTTACTGCGCCTTCGCCCCCGCCGCCGTCCGCCAGCTGCGCTCCCGAGGGCTCGTGGCGCGGCGGCTCGAGGGGGGGTTTCCGGAGTGGCGCCGGGCCGGCCTGCCGGTGGCGGTCGGAGACCGTGAAGGAGGATCCCCGCCGGGCTGAGACGCGGGAGGCGCTCCCTTCCCCCTAAGATCAAGCAATCACTTGATGGTTTGAGGGAACTGTGCCAGACGAGGCTCCGCGGCTGGGACTGAGGGCCAACTGGCGGCAATTCGCCATCTTCACGATCCTCACCCTCCTCATCGGGATGACCATCGGGGTCGAGCGGGTGGCGGTGCCGCCCCTGGCGCGCGCGGCCTTCGGGGTCACCGGGCTTCTCTACACGGTCTCCTTCGTGTCCGCCTTCGGGGCGGTCAAGGCGCTGATGAACCTTCTGGCGGGCCGGCTCTCCGACCGCCACGGCCGCCGCCCCTGGCTGCTCCTGGGGTGGGCGTTCGCGGTCCCCTATGCGCTCCTCATCATCTTCGCCCAGGCGTGGTGGTGGGTCGTCGCGGCCAACCTCTTCCTGGGGGTGAACCAGGCGCTCACCTGGACCATGTCGGTGACCGCCAAGATCGACCTAGTGGGGCCGGTCAACCGCGGGCTGGCGGTGGGCATCGATGAGGCCGCTGGGTATGTGGGCACTGGCCTTGGGGGGTTCGCGGCGGGGCTGCTGGCGGCATCCTTCGGGCTGCGTCCCGCCCCCTACCTGCTCGCCCTCGGGGTCATCGCGGTGGGAGCCGCGCTCACCTGGCACGGGGCGAAGGAAACCCTCCCCTGGGCCCGGGCGGAGGGCCGGGGGCAGACCGCCTCCCCAGCCCCCGGCCCTCGCCGGATGTTCGCCTACATGTTGTGGCAGGACCCAACCATGCTGGCCGCCTGTCAGGCCGGGATGGTGAACAAGATCGCCGACAGCTTGGTGATCGCCTTCTTCCCCCTCTACTTCCTCAGCCACGGCCTCACCGTGGCCCAGGTGGGGCTCCTCGTCGGGGAGTACGCCCTGGTTTGGGGGCTGGGACAGGTGGGATCCGGCTGGCTCGCCGACCGAGTCGGGCGCAAGCCCCCGATAGTGGTGGGGACCCTCCTCCTCGCGGTGGGAGTCGTGGCGGCGCTGCTGGGAGGCGGCGGGGGGCTCAGCTTCGCTGGGGCCGGCTCCATGGGCATCGGGATGGCACTGGCCTATCCCAACCTGCTGACAGTCGTCGGGGACACGGCGAGGCCCTCCTGGAGGGGCGGGGCGCTGGGCGTCTACCGCCTCTGCCGGGACTCCGGATACGCCCTGGGGCCGGTCCTGCTGGCGCTGGCGGGGATCCGGGCGGCCTTCTGGCTGGCGGCTGCCCTCCTCGCCCTCTCCGCGGCGGTGAGCCTCCTTCTCCTTCAGGAGACGCTCCCCCGCCGGAGGAGGAAGGACCCCGCCTGGAGCCGGCACGCGGACCTCACCGGGTAGCCGGCCGGGGGCCTCCCCCCGCGGCGGGTCGATTCGCGGTATGGTTGGCACGACAAGCGGCCCGCCGGTTGCGGCTGGGCCCGCGGCTCAGCCGACCGGACCTCCGGCCGGGAGCCACCAAATTCAAGCCTTGGCAATTTCAAGCCATCGGTCCGCTGCGGAGGAAGTGGCGCCCTGACGCCCCCCAACCTGACCCTGGAGCGCCTGCATCTGGTGGTCCCAGAGAAGTCGCAGGCGATGTCCTTCCTCGAGGCCCTGAACGGCCATGGAGAGGGTGACGCCCGGCTTCACTTCGCCGAGCAGCTCGCCGAGGTAGGTGAGTTCGCGGTGGTCCCGGCGGGCTCCGACGGCACCGGGGTCACCCTCCTGCTGCCCGGTCTGGACGTGAGCTGCGTCCCGGTGCACCGGGCCCGCACCGCCCCGGAGAAGGAGGCCCTCAAGGTGGAGTCCGTCCGACCTGCGCCCCCGGACCGGGACGGGCCGGGGCGGACGGCCATCATGATC
>JAJZGN010000132.1 GCA_021798435.1 bacterium
CGGTCGCCGCTGCCGGCCGGGGACTCGGCGGGCCCAACCGGTGGCCCGGCCGCCCGCACTTGCCCGGTTCGCACCCGGGCGTCCAGCCGGGCCGGGGAGGCGGAGCCGAGGCGCACCGGTGACAAGTAGCGGCGCCGATGACTGGTCCCAATGCAGCTCGGCTAGCCAAACTAGCATAAGGCAAGGTACACTCCACCGATGCCGATTCGCCTCCCGGCCCTGGCCGCCGCATTTGGTCTGGCGGTTCTGCTCGGAGCCTGTGGGTCCACGCCGACGCGCGTCTCCGGGACCGCCGACGTCGCCTATGCCGGCTCGCTGGAGCTGGTGATGCAGCGCGACCTGGGGCCGGCCTTCGCCCACCACACCGGCTACCAGTACGAGGGCCGGGGGGCGGGTGCCTTGGGGCTCGCCCAGGAGATTCGGGCCGGGGAGATCACCCCGAACGTGTTCCTCTCGGTCGGCTCTGGGCCGGTCTCTCTGCTCGAGCCCAAATACACCTCATGGGCGGTGGAGTTCGCCAGCAGCCCACTGGTTCTGGCGTATTACCCCCACGGCTCCCACGCTGCCGAACTCGCGCAGATCGCGTCCGGCAAGCTGCCGCTCAAAAACCTCTTCAGCCTGCTCGCCGAGCCGGGGTTCCGCCTGGGCCGCACCGACCCGGCCACCGACCCTCAGGGACAGGACTTCGCCATGATGTTCCAGCTTGCGGAGCGGGACCTGGGCGTGACGGCGGCCACGGTGGCGGCTGACCTGGCCGGTGGATCCTCCCAGATCTTCCCCGAGACGGCGCTCGAAGCTCAGCTTCAGGCGGGACAACTGGACGCCGCCAGTGCCTTCCGGTCCCAGGCAGAGCAGCTTCACCTCCCCTATGTGCCCCTGCCTGCCGCCCTCGACTTCGGTGACCCCAAGGATGCCACGGCGTATGCGCGGGCCAGCCTGAAGCTCTCGACTGGTGACCGGGTCCACGGTTTCCCGCTGGTCCTGGAGGCCACCACCGTCGGCGACCACGAGCGCTCGGCGGCGGTGGCCCTCATCCGCTACCTGCTCACTGCCTCGGGACGCGAGATCCTGGCCCGGGACGGATACTCGTCGGTGCCCCTGAAGATTCTCGGTGACGCCTCGGCCGCTCCCGACCAGCTGCGTCAGCTGGTCGGGTGACCACCCTGGCCGGCCTCCGGCCGGCGCGGGGCGGGACTCAACTGGCGGTCCTGGCAGCACTCCTCGTCTGGGTGGTCCTGCTCGGCCCCACCATCACCCTGCTGGCCCACGTCTCCCCGGGGCAGCTGGTCGCGGCTCTGAGAGAGCCCGGGGCGCTGGACCCGCTGGTGACGTCGGTGGAGGCGTCGGCGCTGGCGCTCCTGGTGATCGTGCTGGGGGGAACCCCCCTGGCCTACCTCCTGGCGCGCCGCCGGATGCCCCTCAACCGGGTGGTGGAGGGTGCGGTGCTCCTGCCGCTGCTCATGCCGCCCCTGGTGATCGGTCTCCTGCTGGTCTTCATGGTCGGGCCCGCGACTCCTATCGGAGCCGCGCTCTCGCACCTCCGCCTCACCGCCGCCGACACCTTCTTCGCCCTGCTGGTCGCCGAGGTGTACGAGGCGGTGCCCTATTACGTCCTGGGGGCCGAAGCCGCTTTCGCGGCCGTGGACCCGCAGCTGGAGAGCGCCGGATCCCTCCTGGGTGACAGCCCGTGGCGCACCCTGCGCCGCGTCACCCTCCCACTTGCGGCCCCGCAGCTGGCCTCGGCGCTGGCGGTCACCTGGGCACGGGCCATGGGGGCCTTCGGCGCGGTCCTGATCATCGCCTACCATCCCTTCGGCCTCCCGCTCCAGATCTGGACCACGCTGCAGGAGACCGGCCTCAGCTCGGCGCTCCCGTTCGCCCTGGTGCTGGTGCTGGTCGCCCTGCCGCTGCCTCTGCTCGCCTATTTCTGGAGCGCACGTGCTGGCCGCAGACTTTGAGGTGCGCCGGCGGCTGTTCCGGGTCCGGGTGGAGCTCCGGCTCGAGGGGCGGCGGCGGCTGGCGCTGGTGGGGCCCTCGGGCGCCGGCAAGACCACCGTGCTCTCGGCCATAGCCGGCCTCCTTCCCCTCGACTCCGGCTCGGTCGTCCTGGACGGGGAGCGCCTGGCACCCTCCCGCCCCGGCGCCGGCGGCGTGCGGCTGGTCACCCAGGAGCCGGCCCTCTTCCCCCACCTCACCGTCCGTGAGAACCTCCTTTACTCCAGAGGAGCGGACCGGGCGGTCGCCCAGGCGCTCGCTGGCCGCCTCCACCTGACCCCCCTGCTCTCGGCCCGCCCTCGGGCGCTCTCCCAGGGGGAGCGGCACCGGGTGGCGCTGGCGAGAGCGCTGCTCTCCGGCTGCCGCCTGCTCCTGCTGGACGAGCCGTTCGCCGCCCTCGACCGACCCCTGGCCGAGGAGCTCCTGGAGCTGGTGGGCGAGGAGGTGGACCGGCTCCCGGGGGGAGCTATCCTCGTCACCCACCAGCTGGAGGACGCCCAGGCCTTCGCCGACCGGGTGGGGGTGATGGTCCGGGGCGAGATGGTCCAGATCGGCTCCGCTGCGGAGCTGGCGCGCCGCCCAGCCAACCCGGAGGTGGCCGCGCTGATGGGGTACCGCGGCTGGCTGCGCGGAGAGACCGGGATCCTCGCGGTTCACCCCGAGCGCCTGGCGGAGGGAGGCCCCGGAGAGCGCATCTCCGCCCGGGTGGTGACCTGCCGTCCCTTCGGGACCCGGTTCAGCTTGGACCTCGAGGCCGAGGGGAGGTGGAGGGGGCGGCTCAGGCAGCACCGCAGCCGGCCGGCTCCCGCAGGGGACTTTCTGGAGTTGTACGCTCCCGATCCGGTCGTCTACCCGAAGGAGGCCATGGATGGCTGAGTTGAGCGAGCCGGTGACCGGGCGCCGGCTGCGGCTGGCCAGACTGGGGCGAGGCCTTTCCCAGGCCGAGCTGGCGGGGGCCTGCGGGATCAGCCGACAGGCGGTGGCCGGGATCGAGCGCGGAGCCTGGGCCCCCTCCCTGCCAGTGGCCCTCAACCTGGCGCGCGTCCTGGGGCGCACCGTCGAGGAGCTCTTCCAGGATCCGCCGGCGACCGAGGAGGTCGAGGTGGTGCGGCTGGCAGCACCCCCACCCCACGACCATCGTGCCCAGACGGTGGGGGTCTTCCAGGGCATGGTGGCCGTCCCCCGGGACGGGCTCGCGGGTACGGTGCCTGGATTCGGCCCCGCGACTTCCAAACTCGTCGGGCCCACCACTGCCCGGGTGCCCACTCCCCATCCGCGGTTCATCCTGGTCGCCGGTTGCGACCCCGCCCTGCCTCTCATCGCCGAGGGATTGCGGGAAGCGGGCACAGGCTACAGCTTCGCCTGGTGGCCCTGCGGCAATCGCGAGGCCGTCCGCCTCTTGCAGCTGGGCCTGGTCCATGCCGCCGGCGTCCACCGCTCCATCGGCTCCCCCAGAGAGCTGCCCCCGGGGGCGGTCCCAGTCGGCTTCTCGCGCTGGCGCGAGGGGATAGTCTCCGCACCGGAGCGGCCGGTTCACCGGCTCGAGGAGGCGCTGGAGCGGGGAATGCGCCTCGCCAACCGCGAGCCGGGAGCGGAGGCGAGGTCGGTCCTAGATCAGGAGCTAGAGAGGCTGGGTGCGGCTCCCCCACCGGGGTACGCCAGCTCCTTTCCCGGCCACCTGGCGGTCGCCGGGGCGGTGGCCGCCGGGGCCGCGGAGCTGGCGGTCGCCACCGAGCCGGCGGCCCTGGCCCTGGGGCTCCACTTCGCGCCCCTCTCCGAGGAGGAGTCGCTTCTGCTTCTCCCGGGGGCCGAGGTCGAGTCGCCGCCGCTGTCCGCGCTGCTCGCGGCCCTCGGCCACCCGGCGGTGTCCTCCCAGATGGAGCTGCTACCCGGGTACGACCCGACCTGGCTCGGAGCAGCCGGCTGAGAGAGCTGCCCAAACTCCGATTCGGCGATCATGGGGTGGTGAAGAAGTCAGCACCGGACGACGAGATCTTCCCCCCCGAGCGGGAGCGCGACCGCCGGCGGGACCGTAAGCGGGTCACCGCCATGGTGGTGGACGGCGCCGGGATCCGCCGCCAGGCGATGGCCCTGGCGGCGAAGTCCCGGAGGCGCTCCGCGCCGCCGGATCCCCAGTGAAGTCGCCAGTTTCGGCGGAGCCGGCCGGCCCGGGGGCCCATCCCGCCGGGACCTTGTAGCCTTTCGGGTATGGACGAGCCGGTCCGCTCCGGGCCCGCCGGGGCAACCCCCACTGCTGCCGACGCGGCGGTGCGCAGGATCCTCTGCATCCCTGGGGGGGCCACGCGGCCGACCGAAGCCGAGACCTCCCGGGTCTTCACGCTCTCCATGGCTATGACCGGGGTCCGCTGCGTTTTCACCTACGGCATCGTCCCGGTCATGACCCCGGCCCTCGGTGCCGTCGCGGCCCCCTGGATCGGCATCCCCCTATCGCTGCTGGCTCTGGTCTTCGACGTCCGGGGGATCCGCAGCTTCTGGCGGGCCTACCACCCCCAACGCTGGCTGATGACCATCCTCTACCTCGTGGTGATGGGGTTCGTCAGCTATCTCTTGGTCCGGGACCTGATCCACCTGGTCCACTAAGCCCCGAGGGCGGGGCGCAGGCCCGGGCCTAGGGGTGGGGCGCTCCAGCAGCGTGGTGGGTTGCGCTCGGCGTACGCTGGCTCGTCGTTGGCGATAACGAGCGCCCAGCGGGCGATCTGCTCGGCTCCTTGGGAATACCCCGCGCCATGAACGGTGCATAGAGGATGATCGGCCACCGCGTCCTTGTCGACGGGATCATGGGGTCCGGGAAGAGCACGTTCGCTCGTGCGCTCGCGGCAAGGACTGGTTTGCAGGTGATTCACCTCGATGTCCACTACTGGAATCCGGGCTGGGTGCGACCGTCGGATGACGAGTGGCGGGAACGGCAACAAGCGCTGCTCGCTGGGGAGGCCTGGATCATCGACGGAAACTACAACGAGACGCTTGCCCTCCGGCTCGAACGCGCGGACACCGTTGTCTTTCTCGATAGTCCGTGGTGGTCGTGCGCGAAGCGGGCGGTGGTGCGGGGGCTTAGCAAGCCCGGTGCCGAGATGCCGGAGGGCTGCGAGGACTCGGTCAGCCGACGCTGGCGCGACGAGTGGGGCGGCGTGGGGAGGATTTGGCGCCACCGCCGTTCAGAACTGGCGTACGCACGCTCCGAGATCTCGCGGCACGGGCGCCACACCACGGTGCACGTGCTCCGTTCCCGGCGGGAGGCGAGGGCCCTTCTCGGTGCCATCTGCCGCTAGAGAGCGGCATCCCCGCCCTGGGGAGAGCGCCGGTCTGGCGCCAGCGCCACCGCGCTACCAGTCCAGTTCCATCTCAGCCACCAGCTGCCCAACCCGACCTACGCCTTCGCCTCCTCCCTTTCGGCTGGGCATCCGAGCAGATCACCATCACTGACCAAAAACCCCCGGGGTTGGGAACTGCTGAGCCGGATAAGACACCAGGCGTCGTACAGGTGTATCATCGAGCAGGATGAAGCTGAGCGAATGGGCTCGAACCCAGGGTGTTCACCCCCGGACCGCCCTGCG
>JAJZGN010000133.1 GCA_021798435.1 bacterium
CCGGAGGTGCTCCTTGCCGCTCCCGAAGGGGGCGGCGGCGGTGACCTGGCAATCCAGGGCGCAGAGCAGCACCTGGGGGTTGCCCCGGCCGAAGGGCTCCAGCCGGGCCAGCTGGTCCGCGAGCCGGAAGTTGCAGTCGGCGAGGGCGGTGACCGCGTCCACGGCAAAGCGGCGCTCGGGCAGGTGGCCGTCGCGCTGGACGGCGACCGCCGCCTGCACCGCCGAGGAGAACTCCCCGGCGCTCCCGAGGTCCCCGGGGAGGCTGAAGCCGCCGGCCCCCTGGTGGCCCCCGTACCGGAGCAGGGACGGCGCCGCCAGGGAGAGGGCTTCCACGATGTTGACCCCGTCCACCGCCCGGGCCGAGCCCCGCCACTCCGTCCCCTGGCGGCTGTAGGCGAAGGTGGGCCGCTGGTACTCGTCCGCCAGCCGACCGGCCACCAGCCCCACCACGCCGGGATGGAAGCTCTCATGGCCCACCACGATGGCCGGCAGGTCGTCGCTCATCTCCTCCACCAGCTGCTGGGCCACCTCCAGCGCCTCCTTCAGCCGGAGGCGCCGCTCCCCGTTGAGGCGCTGCAGCTCCCGGGCGCTCGAGGACGCCTTCACCGCGTCCTGGGCCAGAAGGCAGGCCAGGGCCAGGTCGGCGTCCCGCATCCGCCCGGCGGCGTTGATCCGGGGGCCCAGGCTGAACCCCAGGTCGGAGCTGGTGGGCGGGCCCTCTATCCCCCCCGCCCGGGCGAG
The DNA here is from genome assembly GCA_021798435.1 of bacterium. GTDB lineage: Bacteria > Chloroflexota > Dormibacteria > Aeolococcales > Bog-877 > JAJYXT01. The sequence goes on from JAJZGN010000133.1 coordinate 742, forward strand.
GGCCAGGAGGCCGAGGGGCGCCGACTCGGCCCAGGTGAAGAGCCCCTGGCGCACCAGCTGGCGGTTCTCGTCGAGAAGCGGCATGAGGTCGGCGACCGTCCCCAGCGCCACCAGCGGTAGCTGCTGCCAGGCGGTGCCGTCCGGGACCAGCCCGGCATGCTCCAGCGCCTGCACCAGCTTGTACGCCACCCCTGCGCCGGCCAGGCCCTTGAAGGGGTACTCGTCCCCGGGCTGCTGGGGGTTCACCAGGGCCTCGACCTCGGGTAGCCGGACCTTGCCGTCCGCTCCCTCGCGATGGGGCAGGTGGTGGTCGGTGATCACCAGCTCCATCCCCCGAGGCCTGGAGGCGGCGACCTCGACGGCGGTGGTCCCGCAGTCCACGCTCACCACCACCTCCACCCCCTGCCGGCCGAGCTCGGCGAGCGCCTCCGGGTTGAGGCCGTAGCCCTCCGCCTCGCGGCTGGGGATGTAGGGGAGGGCCTGGACGCCGCCGGCGGCCAGGGAGCGCACCAGGAGGGCGGTCGCCGTCACCCCGTCCGCGTCGTAGTCGCCATAGACCGCGATCCGGCGCCCCTCGCGAATGGCGCGCCCCAGGACCTGCACCGCCTGCCCCATGCCGGAGAGCAGCATGGGGTCGTGGCCACCGGGCCCCAGCTCGGGCCCCAGAACGCCCCGGCGTGCCTCCAACCTGTGCAGCACCGACCCCGCCTCCCCCTCAGGCGGCATCTTCCAGGCGCGGGGGGCGGGCCTCACCTTGGGGTCGAAGGGCTGAGAAGGTCCGGGGTGATCACGGTGGACCAAGTTTAGGGGCCGGGAGGAGTCGGCCAGGACCGATCCCGGGGTTCAGAGAGTCCATCTGCGACCGTGGGTCGAATCGCTGCATGTGTGTCGGGGGGTCACCGCCCTGGCGACGCTCCGGGGGCGATCACAGGCGTCCGGGGCCGACCGCGGTTTCAACGGCGTCCTCGTGCCGGCAGGGCCAGCGGCCCTCAGAGGCCCCCGTGGCGGCTCGTGCCCACGGGTGTTATTATGCTACCGTGGTAACGGTGAGCCGGAGCCAGACGGGCATGCGCATCGAGTCCATCACCCTGAAGGTCCTGAAGGGCCTCGCCGAATACCTCGACCTCTCCCTGGGGGACCTGGTGGAGGGAATCGTCCTGCATGCCTTCGAGGGCAAGGCGCCCTTCGGCGCAGCCACCATCGCCAAGATCGACCTGCTCAAGTCCGTGTACGGCCTCACGCTCACTGCCGCCGACTCCCACACCCTGTCGGAGGTGGAGCCCCAGTGAGGTGGCGCATGGCGGGAAGGGTCCGGATCCCGCTGCCACCCGCAGAAGCGATTCGCCTCTAGACGCCGCGCGGGGAGGGGGAGTGGGAGCCAGGTTGGGGACCCCGACCTCCCCTATTCCCAAGCGGATGACGGTGCGCCAGCGGCGATCTCCTCTACTCTGTGACCGCACTCGACCTCGCTTCCGACCATGAACTGGAGGCCTTCGCCGCCCGCCACCTTCCTCTCGGGAGCACCAGCTCGTCGTGGTCCGCGATCGAGAGCCCCAGCTGGACGCTCCACCCCCCAGCTGGCGGCACCGCAACCACCCGTCGCTGCCGTGGCGCGCTCGGGAGGGGCAGCCCCCTCGACCCATGATCCCGTCGGCGCCCGACCGGAGGGCAAGCCCCGGCCCCCCCGCGGGTAGGGGCCTCTCCTCTGGCGATCGCCCGTCTGAGACGCGGTCCGCGGGTACCTCGCAAGTGGGCTGTGCCTGGCCCGGCGGCCCCACCCGCTCGGTGGTTCGCTGGATAGGGCCCCGAATCCCTGGGCCGCCAGCCGGCCGAAGGCCTCCACGGTTGCAGATCTGGTAGGTTGCCCGGCGTGGACGCCCCCTTGGTGGTGGTGGGTGGGGGGCCGGTGGGATCTACCCTGGGACTCATGGTGCCGGGGTCGCTGGTGCTCGAGGCCGGCAGCTTCCCGCGGGACAAGCCCTGTGGCGAGGGGCTGCTTCCGGCGGGGGTGGAGGTCCTGGGTGGAGCCGGGGTCGACCTCGAGGCCGCGGGGTACCCGGCCATTCGGGGCATCCAGTACCGGGCCCCGGGGGCGCCCGTGGCCCGGGCCACCCTCTCAGGAACTCCGGGCCGGGGAGTGCGTCGGCTGCGGTTCGATTCCCTGCTGGCGGCCCGGGCCGGGGTGCGGTCCGGATGCCGGGTGCTGGGGCTGCGACAGCTCCCCTCAGGGGTCGAGGTCAGGACGCAGGAGGGGGTCGTGGGAGCCGGGGCGGTAGTGGTGGCCGCGGGGATCGGCTCCCCCCTGGTGCGGCAGCTGGGCTGGGAGAGAGCCCGCGGCGGTGCGCAGCGCTTCGGCCTCGTGGGTCATCTGGAGACGGACGGTGGTGACGGCGACATCGTGGTCACCCTGCTGCCCTCCTTCGAGACCTACCTGGCTCCCGTCGGGGCGCGGGAGGTGCTGGTCGCGGTGCTGGGGCCCCGCGGGGCCCTGCGCTCCGGGCCCGGGGGCCGGGAGGCCAGATACCGAAGTCTGCTGGCGGCCGCCCACCCGGAGCTGGCCGGAGCCCGAATCACGGGACCGATCTGGGGGGCAGGACCGTTTCCGAGGCCGGTGGCCCAGGTGTCCTCGGGGAGGATCTTCCTGGCCGGAGACGCCGCCGGCTTCCTGGATCCCCTGACCGGAGACGGGATCACCGCCGGCCTCCAGCAGGCGGAGTTCCTGGCTCACGCCCTGGGGGACGACCTTCCCTCGGCCGCCGCCCGCTACCGGCGCTGGCACCGGGCCCAGTGGCGCCGCCGCCGGCTGGTGGGCTATCTGGCCCGCCAGCTCTCGGGGCATCCCTCCCTGACCCACAGGGCGCTGGGCGGCCTGGCGGCGAGGCCGCTCGCCCTGGAGAGGCTGATCATGGTCAGCCAGGGGACCTCCGGGTGGGGTGCCCTGGGGGCGGCCGACTGGGCGGCCCTTCTGAACTGGGGGCGGCGATGACCAGGATCCTGGGGTCGGGGGTGGCCTATCCTCGCCACCAACTCTCGGCCGCCGCCAGCCAGGCTGCCCTGGCCCAGCTCTGGCCCGCCCTGCGGGCGGTGTCCATGGAGCCGGTGAGCCGGAGGCTCGTGCTCCCCATCGCCGACGTCCTCCGCCCCCGCGACCTGGGGGAGGACATGCGCCTCTACCGCCGCGAGGCCACCAGCCTCGGACGGCGCGCAGCCCGACGGGCCCTCAGGGCCGCCGGGATCCCGGCTGGGGAGGTCGACTGCCTCATCGCCGTGTCGGGTACGGGATACCTCGTTCCGGGGCTGGACGTCCTCCTCGCCCTGGAGCTCGGCCTCAGCCCCGGAGTAGCCCGGATCACCATGGGCGAGCAGGGATGCTCGGGCGGAGGGGCGGCGCTGGGGTTCGCGCACCGCCTCTGCTCCGGAGGGCAGGCGAAGTTCGCTCTCGTGGTGTGCGTCGAGCTGTGCTCCGTCGCCTTCCGGACCGGTGACCTCTCCGGAGACAACCTCACGGCCGCCCTGGTCTTCGGGGACGGGGCCGCCGCCGCCGTGCTGGCGGACCAGGGCGGAGGCCTGCAGATCGTCAAGGCGGGCTCCCGGCTGGTGCCGGGCACCGAGTGGGCGCTCGGCTTCACCCTTGGGACTGACGGATTCCATCCGGTGATCGACCGCCGCCTGCCGGCCCTCATCGAGCGGGCGCTGCCCGGGGCGCTGGAGGAGTTCGGCTGCGGCCCGGGGGACTTCCAGGCGGTCCACGCCGGGGGGCCGCGGATCTTCGATGCCGTGGAGCGGGCCCTTCAGCTTCCCCCGGGGGCCCTCCAGGCCTCGCGGCGGGTGTTCCGCCGCCACGGCAACCTGTCATCGGCGTCCCTCCTAGCCGTGCTGGCGGCCATGGATCCTCCTCTGGGAGCGGGACTGGCGCTGGCCTTCGGTCCCGGACTCAGCATCGAGCTGGCCCAGCTCAGAAGACTCCCGGGATGAAGCGGGCCCGATCCTCAAAGGCGCGCCGGTAGGCCGGGCTCCGGGAGAGCAGCCGTTCCTCGTCGCGGATCCTGCAGGCCAGCACCAGGGCGTTGAGGCAGGAGAGGAAGGCGGCGCTGAAGTTGGCGCCTCCGGCGAGCGGGAGGGCCAGGAACTCCAGGGAGACGGCCAGGTAGTTGGGGTGGCGGATGAGGCGGTAGGGCCCCCGGGTCACCGGGGTCATCTCCTTTGGGACCGTCGCGCGCACGTTCCAGTAGGGACCAAGGGCCCGGATCGCCGACCAGCGCAGCCCGAAGGCGCCTCCCAGAAGGATGAGCCAGGGGAGTGGGCGACGGCTGCTCCGCCCGCGGAGGGACATCTCGAGTGGCGGAAGGAGGAAGAGCCCCAGGTGGGCGGCCACCATCAGCGGGTAGCCACGGGGACAGGCGCGATCGCCGACAAGGCCGGCCTCCCGCTTCCGGGAGACGGCCAACTCCCGCACCCGCTGGCCGGCCGACAGGGCCCAGACCGCCAGGTACCACTTCGGAGGAGTGCCCCTGGAACGGTCCCGGCCGCCAGGGTCAACTCCCATCCGTGCGGCGGCCGGGGGCAGCGCCCCCTTCCCCTGGGTGCCCCGGGCCCCGGCCGAGCCCGAGGGGGGCGGATTCGGTGGAGTCAAGAGGAGCCCATGGTAGCCGCGGGCGGAGTGGAGGGCCAGGAGGCCCCGCCGGGTGAGGGGACTCTGCGGGTGTGGCCCCGGCGGTGGGGCCGGTACCCCCGCGGGCGCACTCGCTGGACGGGGAGAGGAGCTCCGGAGCTGCCATCCCTGCCGTCGGGCCCGCCCTCTGTGGAACTTCGCCG
>JAJZGN010000134.1 GCA_021798435.1 bacterium
TGGCGCCAGAGGTCGCGAAGTCTTTGCATCGGGCAGTGGACTCAGGGGATACCGGCTATCCCGCGGGGACCGATTACCCGGAGGCGCTGCGAGCCTTTGCCAGAAGGCGCTGGAACTGGGACGGGGTTCCCGTCGACCAGACAGCGAGCGTCCCCGACGTGATGATGGGGATCGTCCAGGTCATCCGCCTCGTCACCGACGCTGGCGACCCCGTGGTGGTCAACCCTCCCGTTTACCCGCCCTTCTACGCCTTCGTGGGCCACGACTCGCGCCGGATCATGGAGGCCCCTCTGGGAGCCGACCTGCGGCTCGACCTGGACTCCTTGGAAGCAGCCTTCCGGCTGGCGCGGGCCGGGGCTGAGAAGGTGGCCTACCTGATCAGCAACCCGCACAACCCAACTGGCGTGGTGCACACGCCGGACGAGCTCACGGCTGTCGCGGCCCTGGCCCGCCGGTACGGGGTCCGGGTTGTCTCCGATGAGATCCATGCGCCTCTGATCCTGCCCGGGGCCCGGTTCACGCCATACCTCAGCGTGGCCGGGGCGGAGGACGCCTTCGCTGTCACCTCCGCGTCGAAGGGATGGAACCTGGCGGGGCTGAAGGCCGCTCTTGCCCTGGCCGGCCCGGATGCTGCCGGAGACCTCGCCCGCTTGCCCGAGGAGGTGAGTCATGGCCCCAGCCACCTGGGCATCATCGCCCACACCGCGGCGCTCCGCGAGGGCGGCGAATGGTTGGATGCGCTCCTCGGCGGCCTGGATTCCAATCGGGCCCTGCTCGGGGAGCTGGTGGCCGAGCATCTGCCCGAGGTCCGGCTCCACCTCCCTCAGGGGACCTACCTCGCATGGTTGGACTGCCGGGCTCTCGGCTTCGATGACAGAAGCGCCGCGAGCGACCAGTTCGTCGTCTCGGATCTGGCCGGTCCAGCCCAGGTCTTCCTGGACAGGGCTGGGGTCGCTCTCAGCTCCGGGCACGCTTTCGGCACCGGCGGTGAGGGGTTCGTGCGGCTCAACTTCGCCACCTCCCAGGCCATCCTCACTGAGGCAGTCACGAGAATGGGGGCAGCCGCACGGGCCGCGTGAGGCTGGGGTCCCCGGCGACGAGGACCCCAGCCGGACCTCTGCCGCGGCCCTGACCGACAGTGCCAGGGCGGCGGCAACGGGGAAGGGCCTCAGGGCGACGCCTGCTCGCGCGAACTATGAGGACCGATGCGTCGAGGCGGCGGTCACGGGCCGGTACCCGAGCCAGGAAGATGCAAGTCAACTCGCCTCTCAGGCCAGCGTCCGCGGGGTTTGGCCTGGTCCCCGGAAGCGGCTCCACAGTAGGGGGCTGAGAGTCCGCTCCGATGCGGAGAATCCGGTGCTCAGCGAGCCGAGGACGGGGGGTCGGCGGGTTGCCTCAGCGCCACGGTGAGGGGCGGGGGCTGTCGCCCGGCCGGTCCAGCCCGGGCTCCGGAGCACCGATCGTCGGCCGGGAAGCTGGGGGAGGCAGCGGCACGGACTTGAAGCGCCGGTAGAGCACGAGATCGTAGGCGGCCTTCACCCCGCCAGCGGCCAGAAGATTGAGGCCGGGCAGCACCGCAGTGACCAACGCGCCACCGACGATGGGTCCGACCGCTGCCCCCACGGTGCGCGCTGCACCCGTGGCACTGGCCGCGGCAGTCCGCTCGGCGGGAGTGACCATGGCCATGGTGTAGGCCTGGCGGGTAGGGACGTCCATTTGCGAGATGGACTGCCTCGCCACCAGGACCGCCGCGGCCAGTGGCCACCATGGCATCAGGGGCACGAGCGCCAACAGGATGTCGGAGGGGAGATGGGTGAACACCATCGTGCGCAGGAGCCCGAATCGCTCAGCGAGGCTCGCTGCCACCAGCTGGGATCCAGCGGCCGCCAGGTTGGCGAGGAACAGCATCGGGCCGATCACATCCAGTTGCAATCCGAAGCGCAGGTGGAAGTAGTAGGCGACGAGTGACTGGGCCCCCACCCCACCAGCCATCGAGTCAACCGAATACAGAGCCGCCAGCTCCTTGACCCTGCGTCGTGATGGCCCCAGGGGTGCTCGCGTCCGCTTCCTCCCCGGACCCTCAGCCGCCGCCTCCACCGCGGTGCCGAGGAACGCGTATAGGCAGAAGGCGGCGAGGGAGGTGGCCGCGTAGAGGCCGATGAGGGGTGCGTACGGTCCGCCGGAGCGGCCTTGGCTGGCAGCGGCCACCGCCCCGGCCAGAAGGGACCCGAGGGCCAGGCTGAGAGATCCGGTGAGCCCATACCAGGCGAAGCGCCTCGCGCCGGGGCCTAACAGGTCGGCGATGGCAGCCTGCTCCAGTGCCTGAGGTGGGCCCACATCTTGTCCCGAGGCGGAGACCCCACCGATGAAGGCGGCAAATGCCAGGATCCCGACAGCGCTCTGGGTTAGGAGCAGGACGGCTCCGACCGCGGGGCCAAGGGCTGCGATCTTGAGCGCTGTCCGGCGGCCGTAGACCTCGGCGGCCCGGCCGAAACCGAGGGTGGCCACCGCTCCCCCAGCCATCCCGCAGGTGAGCACCAAGCCGACCTCAAGGGCGCTGAGGCCGGCACCAGAGAGGTATAGAGGCAGGGTGACCACCATCACGCCGACGCCCAGCATGCGAAGGGCCCGGCTTCCAAGAAGCAACCAGGCGTCCGATCCCAATCGGGGCGGTGCTCCGGCCGGGTGACGCGCCGAGCCGCCTTTCACCGCTCCCACCCGGTGCGCTGCCCGGGAAGGGCCGGCAGGACGGGTGAAGGCCTCGGGCCGATTTGGCGACCCAGCGAGGAGCTCCGGCCCAGCCGCAGCCCGCCTCTGGTCGCCGATCCGATGAGGTTGGTCGCGCGGGTCAGCGGTAAAGGGTGCCGCAAGGAGATCATGATCGAGCATTGGTCTGCTCGGGCGGGCAGGGCTGTGCGGTGCAACCCAATTCGCCTCGAGATCGGCGGCTGAGTACCGGCATCCCCCGCCCCTCTCCGGGTACCGGAGCGGGAGACGAGACTCGAACTCGCGACATCCAGCTTGGAAGGCTAGCGCTCTACCAACTGAGCTACTCCCGCTTGGAGTGCGTTGCGAATTCTACCTGCCGACGGCGCCCCCCTGGTGCGGCCGGGCAATTCGAGGGTGCCTCCGACCTGGCGATGATGCCCGCGCTCGGGGCCAGGACGAGGTGTGCTGCCCCTGCGCTGCGGATGCTCGCTGTGGCGTTGGCTCCCTCCTGAAGCGGGGTGGCTGGGCGCCCGAACGGCGAACTGGCCGGGGCCGTGGAATCCAGGCACCGGGTCGGCCGCGGTGCCGCGGGTCGATTGCTAGACTGAGGCCAGGATGCTCTTCGACTATCTCCCGCTCCTCACCTTCCTGGTGATGATCGTCCTGTTCGGGGTGGGGATCACGCTCGTGATTCCCCTCATTGGGCCCAGAAAGCCGACCCGGGCCAAGGGGCTGCCCTACGAGTGCGGAATCGTGCCTGCGGAGACTGCCCGCCGCCGCTTCTCGGTCACCTTTTACCTGACCGCCATGCTCTTCATAGTCTTCGATGTGGAGGCGATATTCCTCTATCCCTGGGCGGTGCTGGTGCGAAGCACCCTGCATCTGTTCGGTCTCGTTGAGATGGCGATCTTCGTGGCCCTGATCGCGGTGGCCCTCGCCTACGTGTGGCGTAAGGGGGCCCTGGAGTGGGACTGAGAGGGGAGAGCCAGCTCATCCTTCCCCCGGGGGCCACAGGACCGCTTTTGGCCGCGGACGGCATCGCCCTTCCCGGGGTGATCCCACGGTCCATCCCTGGAGCCCGCGATCTGGCCGACGCCGCCGCCGAGGAGGGGGTCTTCACGACCACCGTCGGCAAGGTGATCGCCTGGGGTCGCTACTCCTCGCTCTGGCCAGCGCTCTTCGGCCTCGCCTGCTGCGCCATCGAGATGATGGGGGCCAGCAACCCCCGCTTTGACCTCTCGAGGTTCGGCGCCGAAGTGTTCCGTGCCTCCCCCCGGCAGGCCGACCTGATGATCGTGGCCGGCAGGGTGTCCCAGAAGATGGGGCCCGTCCTGAGGCACATCTACGACCAGATGCCCGAGCCCAAGTGGGTGATCTCCATGGGGGCCTGCGCCTCCTGCGGTGGGATCTTCAACAACTACGCGATCATCCAGGGGGTGGACAAAGTAGTCCCGGTGGATGTCTACATCCCGGGCTGCCCGCCCCGTCCCGAGGGGCTGATCGACGCCGTCATGAAGCTGCAGCAGAAGATCGCCGCCACCCCGGTCACCGGCGTGCGCCAGTAGATGGGAGACAGGGCTCCCGCCTCCACCGTGGAGGGCCGTCGGGCGGCCGACCACCTGCGAAAGGCCTTTGGGGATCCGGTCAAGATCGCGGAGAGCTGCGGGCAGGTCGCTGCCGAGGTGCCGCTGGAGCTTCTGCTCCCCGCCACGGAGGAACTTCGGCGGCACCCTAACTGCCTGTACGAGATGCCCGTGACCATGACCTGCGTGGACTGGCCCGAGCGCGAGGAGCGCTTCGAGGTCGTCTATCTACTCCGATCCCTGGTCCACAACGACCTCTGCCGTCTGACGGTGAGGGTCGCGGAGGGCCAGGAGCTGCCCACGCTGTCCCACCTGTACCCGGGGCTGGGGTGGCACGAGCGGGAGTGCTACGACCTCTTCGGGCTCCGGTTCTCAGGGCATGCTGACCTCACCCGGATCTTGCTCCCGGACGACTGGGAGGGCCATCCGCTGCGGAAGGACTACGTGTCCTTTGGCGAACCCGTCGCCTTCACCCACAACCTGGAGTGGGCCCTCTCCCCCCAGGACCGACCCGAGTGGATGCCGGGCGCAGTCCGGGGATCGGTGGAGCGGCCCTGATGGCCACCCTCCCCCCGATCCGCGGCTCCGGCACCCCGGTGGACGAGGTGCCGGTTCAGGGGGGGATCCCCCGGCTCCACCCTGGCGGACAGGGTGAGTTCCTGGACAAGATCGACCAGGGGGAGGAGCTCCTCGAGCTGAACATGGGCCCACAGCACCCCTCCACCCACGGGGTCTTGCGGTTGGTGCTGAGCCTGGACGGCGAACGGGTGGTGGAGTGCCGTCCGGACATCGGCTACCTGCACACCGGGTTCGAGAAGAGCTTCGAGTCCCACACCTACCAGCAATGCATCCCCCTCACCGACCGGATGGACTACCTCGCCCCACCCATCAACAACTTCGGATTCGCGCTCACGGCCGAGCAGCTGCTGGGGATCGAGGTGCCCCCCCGGGCTGAGTACATCCGGGTGATCGTGGCCGAGCTGTCCAGGATTGCCAGCCACCTCATCTGGCTGGGGACCCACGCCATGGACCTCGGGGCCACCTCCATGTTCATGTACTGCTGGAGGGAACGGGATCGGATCCTGGACATCATGGAGTGGATCTCGGGGGTCCGGATGATGACCAGCTTCATCCGGGTTGGGGGGCTGATGGCCGACGTCCCCTCCGAGTTCGTGCCCATGGTGAAGGCGTTCGTTTCCGACTTCCCCAAGAGGGTGGACGAATACGAGGGTTTGCTCACCGCCAACCCCATCTGGAGGCAG
>JAJZGN010000005.1 GCA_021798435.1 bacterium
AGGCTTATTCCAGCCTGGATCAAGGTCATCAGTGGATCTCAAGAGAGACTGCAGTCTCGTGCGTAACATTGCCAGAGAGTATGGGGAGGAGTTGCTGTCTGTTCCAGACGCTGCGGGCGATACCGCAGTTAGCACGGACTGGCTGACCCAAGGGCCCCTGGCCGGATTTGGGGCCGCCTTGGATGAGGGAAGCTTACAGATCTGGTGCTTTGGCATGGGAATCGATCCGCTCACACTTTGGTGTGACATGATGACCGTTGCCGTCTTTGATGATGACCTGTTTCGGCGTTTGTTTCCGGCGCTGAATCTCAACTCTGAGGGCAGTGTTGTTGCAGTCGCAGAGGGCGACCACTTGGTTGGGCACCCATTCACTGAGTCGGCGGTCGCAGCATTTGTGAACGATGGGCGGATGGCGCCGGTGGCCGCAGCGTGTCTCAGGGCAGCGTGGGAGCAACGCAGCTTCTTCTTGCCCTAAGCAGCTTTGCATACGTATTGTCCATAATGCCTTGGCAGCCGCCGGGCTTCCAAGAGGCGGTGGTGTTTACCACCCGCTCGGGGGCAGCGGCAGCGAAGAAGCTCATGGCTGGGGAGACCCGGACGGCTAGGACTGGGGGCGGTGAATTGGCGAGGCGGGGTTTCGTCGCGTCCCAGATCTTCTCCACCGGGTTCTCGTGGGGGCAGTAGCGAGCACCCTAGAGAAGGTGCATCGGTGGATACCCTTGCAGCCAGGCGTGCTCCATGCGGTTGGAGAAGATGTTGACGACCACCAGAGCAATCATGGGAGCGTCGCCGCAGGTCTTGAGCAGGCACTCCAGCAAGCGTGCGAAGGCGGCCACCTTGGCTCACCGGGCCGCTTTTTGATCGGCCGCAGGTTGGGCTCTGAGGCGGCGTTGGTCAAAGGTCACACCGAATCGGTCGGCTGGCTAAGCAGGCGGCCATAAGTCAACGAGAGGGGGGGGCCATGCCTACCGTCAGAGATGAACTAGCCTTGCCCCGCCTCACCCCTATCTTGGACAATACTCATGGCCACCTGCTTAGCCAGTTGCGACTGCGTCCACCAGCTGGATTAGGGCTCGATCGATATCCTCGGCTCGAGCTTGCACGCATACCAGGCGTCCGCTACCCTGCATCGGCAGCGCACCCTGGATGGGATGCAGGCGGTCCCTGTCAAGCTGCAAGAGACGACAAGCAGCGTCAACCGGGACTCCCGGGTCGGGGTTGACGACAACAATGCGACTGAGGGGATTGCACTTTCGTAGTAGATCGTTAAAGTGTTCGTCTGCGATCCCAAAGGAATAGCCGACAACGACGACCATGGTCGCTGTCTGGAGGGCACGGTCAGCATCAGCCCAGAGGAGGAGTTGCTCGCGTGACATCACTGGCTTGAAGAGCGTGGGAGGCACCAGCGCTGGGACATCGAGCCTGAGGCTCTGCTCGACATCGAGTCTCCGGGCTTGCAAGAAGGAAGCGACTCGCGACTGATCCTCAGTTTCGAGCAGGTGGCTGGGGATGTCCGTGGATACGCGCGTGTCCAGCGCCAGATACTGATCTAAGCGCCCGTGGAAGAAGGTGACCTGCTCGACGGGGGGCTTGACTTGCCTGATAAACGGCGTGTAGTTGAACGTGATCACGGCGTCAGCTAGGCTGGCCAACCGAGGGTACAACGATGCCGCCTGCCCTGTGGCCCTGGCAGACCGACTACGGAGGAAGGCCCAGAGCATCCAAACGAGATAGAGATAGGTGCGTTGATCTGCAGGTGAGCCAGACAAGAAGCGGACAAAATAGAGGGCGAGTAGTTGCTCTATATTACTGGTGACGTCGATCAGCTCGTCCAGCGCACCACGCTCATCGGGGGTGAGGGAAGCCTCGTTGCGAAGGGCCTCCTGCAGCCCCTTGCGCAAGGTCTGGTTGGGAGCATCGGATAGGTTGATTCGCCCGGGGTCGAGCATCGGTTCGGCGTCTCCGAGATCTTCGGCTGAGGCGGCCTGAATGGTCTTCAGGTCTTCTCCCTGAAGGAGGTTGTGGCTCGCCAGCTGACCAAGGCGGTCGATGAGGACCGAGAGAGCCTGCATGGTAGGGGTGTCTGGGAGTTTGCTCCGGATGGACTGAAGGGTCTTCGCCAAGGTTGCGTCAGCCTCGAAGAGGCGGCGGAGCACTCCGTCGCGCTGGTCCCCGGCAAACTTGTCGAAGGAGAACCTCAAGTAAGGTAGCTTTCGGCGAAGAGCTTCGTGGATTTGAGCTCCATCGGACCTGGCGAAGTGGGCTAGGTCGGTGACTAGTGACCTCATCGTGGGCATTCCCATCGCAAGGTCGACCCCAGCGCCCAGTACGAACACTGTCGTGGGCCCGCCCAAGGCAGGGGGGACAGGAGAGATTAGCGCGGGATGGGCGGGGGTGACCTCGGATCCGCTCCTGCTAGGTGGAGGTGATCGGTGAGGCCTGCGTCGGACTCTGGTCATCTCGGCGAGCATAGTCGTGTGGGTGGCCCCCCAACACCAGTGGGCCATCTCAGTTCAGGACGGGAGCTTCTGTCGGGGCGAGACGGGCGCGACTGGCCGAAGCGACTGCTCGACGGAAACTGGGGTCAGAACTGGGGTCAGGCCGCTGACTTCAGCTCATGCTTAACCGTTGATGGACAACGTTCGATCTCAAAAGCTGGTGCCCCCGGCAGGACTTGAACCTGCGACACGCGGTTTAGGAAACCGCTGCTCTATCCCCTGAGCTACGAGGGCTGGCTTGCCATGGGAGTCTGTGGGCCGATGGCTCCCACCACGAGGAGCGGTGCCCTGAAGTGGCGTCTTGGCGGCTCTTGAGGGGGCCCCGCCGATGTCCTGAGTCTAGTTGGAGCGGGCCGCTCCCGTCGCCGCCGGGCTGGGGGAGGGCCAGCGGGAGGCAGTGCCCGGGTTGGCAGCCAGGTAGGGCTCGGAGGGAGATCAGAGGACGAACACGGGGGGGCTCGGGGCGGCCCCTTCGAGTTCATATAATCCGATCATGCTTCTGGTCGCCAGCGCCAACGGTTCGGTGGGCATGGGCGCTGGCTGGGCCATCCTGTCCGCAGGCGGCACTGCGCTCGACGCTGTGGAGGCCGCCGCTCGCGAGGTCGAGGACAACCCGGACGACCACTCGGTCGGTTACAGCGGGTATCCCAACCTGCTGGGACAGGTCGAGCTGGACGCCTCCCTCATGGACGGCGAGACCCGCCGCGCGGGAGCCGTGGGCGGGGTGCGCCGCTACCGTCATCCGGTCAGCATCGCCCGGGCGGTGATGGAGCGGCTCCCCCACGTGATGCTGGTGGGCGAGGGTGCGGAGAGGCTCGCGGCTGAGGTGGGGATGGAGCCCGAGGACCTCCTCACCCCAGCCGCCGAGGCAGCTTGGCGTGAGGGGGTCAGCGGGGAAATGCAGCCGGACGACTCCAGGAGACGGCTCCTGGACCGGGTGGCCGGCCTGTTCGCCGATCCTGAGCATGTGGCCGGGACCGTGAACTTCTTGGCGATCGACAGCAGGGGCCACCTGGCCTCGGCGGTCAGCACCAGTGGCTGGGCCTGGAAGTACCCCGGGCGGCTGGGTGATTCCCCGGTGATCGGGGCCGGCAACTACTGCGACGACCGCTTCGGAGCTGCAGCCTGCACGGGCTGGGGGGAGCTGGCCATCCGAGGGGTGACGGCCCACACCCTGGTCACCCTGCTCTCCCAGGGCGTCGTGCTGGAGGAGGCCGCCACCGGGGCGTTCGCCGCTCTTGCCGGCCTGGACGTCCCGGGGGGGGAGCCAATCATGAACCTCGTGGCCCTGGACCGGGCGGGGAGGCACGTGGGCCTCAGCTCCCAGCCGGGCAACGCCTACGTTGCCTGGGAGGAGGGTATGTCCACCTACGTCACTCTTCCCCGGCGCGTGGTCTCCATCGCTCCTCGCTGACCAGGGGGAACTGGCGCCCCGCGCCGATATGATCGGAGCAGTCGGCCGTCGGCCGCCAACGCCGGGAGAGCTCCTTTGCAGCTGACCATCATCGGCGCCGGCGCCATCGGGGGGACCATCGGGGCCCACATGGCCTGGCGTGGGCACGACATCCTTCTCTGCGACACCGACCGGGACCACGTCGAGGCCATCAACCGCGACGGCCTCACCATCGAGGGGCCGGTGGCCAGCTTCACGGTCAGGGTGCGCGCAGTCACTCCCGATGAGCTCCCGGGGCGGCTGGAGCGGGTGGGGATCGCGGTCAAAAGCCATCACACCCGGCAGGCTGCCGAGCTCCTCCGGAGCCGGCTGGCGCCCGACGGCTACGTGGTGAGCCTGCAGAACGGACTCAACGCCGATGCCCTCTCGGCCGTGGTGGGGGAGGACCGGGTGCTGCTCGGATTCGTCAACTTCGGGGCCGACCTCGTGGCTCCCGGCCGGATCATGCAGGGCAACATCGCGACCTTCCGGGTGGGAGAGGTCAAGCCGGGCCCGGTGCCCCCTCGCGTGCAGGAGCTGGCGGATGCCCTCCCCTACGCCGAGGCCACGGACAACATCGTGGGCTTCCTCTGGAGCAAAGAGGCTTACGGGGCGATGCTCTTTGCCGGCGCGGTATCCGACCTACCTATCTCCGCCACCCTCGAGCAGCGGGAGTGGCGTCCTCTCATGCTGGCCCTGGCCCGGGAGGTGCTGGCCCAGGCCCCGGTGCGCTGCGAGCCCTTCGATGGCTTCGATCCTTCGGACCTCGACGGCTCACTCGAGCGGCTCGCCGAATTCAACCGCCGCAGTGCCAAGTCCCACAGCGGCATCTACCGTGACCTCATGGTTCGCCACCGCCCCACCGAGGTGGAGGGCCAGCTCGCGGATCTCCAGGGACCGCTCACCCATCATGTCGCCGAGATAATCCGCTCGATCGAGAGGGGGGAGCGCACCTGTGAGGTGGCCAACCTGGTGCTGCTCTCGGCGCTGCACCGTGCCGAGGAGGCGGGACGGCAGCTGCAGGCGGTGGCTCGCCTGATATCCGCCCCGGCCCGAGCCCGCACCGGGCCGCTCCTCGGAGTCCCGGTGGCCGTTAAGGACCTCTTCGATGTCCAGGGACTTCCCCGGGGCAACGGCAATCCTGAGGCCATGGCCGGCCCGTCGGCCCGCTCCGACAGCGCGCTGGTGGCCCGGCTCCGGGCGCAGGCGGCAGACGTCTTCGCCACCACCATGATGCTCGAGTACGCGGCGGGCGCGACCCACCCAGAGGTGCCGGAAACCCTCAATCCCTGGGACGGGAGCCGCACTGCCGGTGGCTCCAGCGGCGGCTCGGCGTCCCTGGTGGCGGCGGGCGTCTGCCCCGCCGCCCTGGGCACCGACACAGGGGGGTCGGTGAGGATTCCTGCCGCCTACTGCGGGGTCGTCGGCTTCAAGCCCTCCCACGGCCTGCTGAGCCAGGCCGGGGTGCAGCCGCTGGCGCCGACTCTCGACGACGCGGGGATCGTCGCTCAAGATTTGGCCACGGTCCAGCTGGTCCTGGGAGCTTTGGTGCAGGCGTCTTCCGCCACCCGGGGCCGGCTGGCCTTGGCCTACGACACCTCCCACTTCAGCCACCCCCGGATGGAGGGAGGCGTCTCTGGCCAGCTGGAGATGGCTCTCGGTCGGCTCCGGAGTGCGGGGGTGACCCTGGTGGAGCGTGAGGCCGGAGTCCTGAACGACCTGGACGGGCTCTTCGACCCCATCTTCCTGTACGAGGCCTGGCAGGTGCACGGTCTGGCCGTCGAAGCCCATCCCGGCCACTTTGGTCCAGAGACGCTCCGGCTCCTCCGGTCGGCGAGCGCTGTGAAGCATGAGGCGTATCTGACGGCGCTGGACCGCCGGGCGCGGCTGCTGACCCGCTTCTCCGAACTGTTCTCGGGAGTGGACGGCTTCCTCACGCCTGCGGTCCCCTTCGTGGCGCCACGAACCACTCCTCCCGTGGACACCGCCGAGGGTGAGGCCGAGGCCGCCTACACGCGGGTGGTGAACGTGGCCGGGGCCCCGGCCGTGACCCTGCCCTGCGGCCTCAGCGAGGGCCTGCCGGTCTCCATCCAAGTGGTCGGCGATCGTGGCGCTGACTGGCGACTCCTCGGCGCCGCCGCCGAGCTGGAGAGAATCTTGGGATTCCAAGGAGCGGCGCGGCTGGCCCCGGTGGCAGCCGCCGGGAGTGTCATTTGAAAGCAGCTGTCTATCGGGGCGCCGGTACTGTCCAGGTGGAGGAGGTGCCCGATCCTGCGATCGCGGAGCCCACGGACGCGGTCGTGCGGGTGGTCCGCTCCTGCATCTGTGGCTCGGACCTCTGGGCCTACCGGGGGGTGATCCAGAGGGCGGTGCCGTCTCGCCTCGGGCACGAGTTCCTGGGGGTGGTGGAGGCTGTGGGGCCCGATGTCCGCACCCTCGCCTCCGGGGACCTCGTGGTGGCGCCATTCCAGTGGAGTGACAACATCTGCCCCGCCTGCCGCGACGGCCTCCAGACGTCCTGTGTGAACGGGGGGACCTTCGGGGCCCCGGGGACCGACGGCGGCCAGGGCGAGGCGGTGAGGGTGCCGTGGGCGGACGGCACCCTGGTGGCCGTGCCTGGGGGTGTCGCCGGCGCCAGTGACGACGTGCTGAGATCCCTGCTGGCCACGACCGACGTGGCGGCCACCGGCCTCCACGGCGCGAGGCTGGCGGAGGTGGATCGCGGGAGCACGGCCGTGGTCATCGGGGACGGCGCGGTCGGCCTCTGCGCCGTCCTCGGCGCCACCTCCATCCTCGGCGCCGAGCGGGTCATTTTGTGCAGCCGC
Organism: bacterium; assembly: GCA_021798435.1. Lineage (GTDB taxonomy): Bacteria > Chloroflexota > Dormibacteria > Aeolococcales > Bog-877 > JAJYXT01. The sequence goes on from JAJZGN010000005.1 coordinate 6,756, forward strand.
AATCCCCAGCGCCAGGAGCTGGGGAGGCAATTCGGAGCCACCGACGTGATCTCGGAGCGCGGCGAGGCCGCCGTGGCCGAGGTGCGCGATCTCACCGGTGGGCTGGGCTCGCCCCATGTCATCGAGGCGGTGGGGACCCCGGAGGCGTGGGACATGGCGCTGGGGATGGCTCGGGAAGGGGGCACCATCGGGGCGGTGGGCGTTCCCCACACTACTCCGCAGCTGGCCCTCTTCCCCCTCCTGGTGCACCACTTGCGGGTGCACATGGGGGTGGCGCCGGTGCGCCAGTACCTGCCGGACCTGATCGACCGGGTGATGACCGGTCGCTACGACGCCGGGGCGGTCTTCGATCTCGACCTTCCCCTCGATCAGGTCGCTGACGGGTATCGGGCGATGTCGGAGCGGAGGGCGATCAAGGTGATGCTCACATGAGGCCGGGTCCCCCCCCCGCCGCCAGCCGCTACCGGGGGTACCGGTCCTACCAGTACCTCGAGCCCCACCGGGACTACCAGGTGTTCGAGCTGGCCGCCGAGCTGGACCGGGTGCCGTCCCGGGCCGTGCCCACCTCGGAGGAGGAGGAGACGAGAGTGCAGCGGCTCTTGGCCGAGGGCCCCATCATCTCCCTCCACGACCATCCGGTGGTGGTCCCCGAGCGCATCGAGGAGTTGCTCGATTACCGGCGCCACGGACGTGACTGGACCGGGTATCTGGGGCTCAGCCGCTCCGGGCTTCACGCCGTCATCGACAACCTGGCAGACGGCGAGGGGCTGATCACCTCCCGCCACGGCTGGAAGTGGGACGAGACCCTGGCCGACCTGGGCATGCGCCTTTGCGATCTGGAGCACCAGGACTACGTGCGCGTGGTGCGCCGCTTCTCCGACATCGAGGCGGCCCGGGCCGAGGGGCAGCTGGCCCTGATCCTGGGGATCGAGGCGGCCACCCCGATCGAGAACGAGCTTGACCGGCTGGACATCCTCCACGGCTTCGGCATCCGCTCGGTGGGCGTCACCTACAGCGAGTCCAACCTCCTCGGGAGCGGCCTCGCCGAGGCTGACGATGCCGGGCTCACGGCCTTCGGGCGCCGCGCCGTCCGGCGGATGAACCAGCTGGGGATCCTCATCGATTGCGCTCACGCCGGGGACCGCACCACCCTCGACACCATCGCGGCCAGCTCGGCCCCGGTGACCATCTCCCACGCCGGGGCGCGGGCGGTGTGGCCTACCAGCCGGATGAAGCCGGACGAGGTGATCCGCGCCTGCGCCGATTCGGGAGGGGTGATCGGGATCGAGGCGGCTCCCCACACCACCCTCACCCGGGACGACACCCGCCACAGCATCGATACCTACATGGCCCATTTCGAGTACTGCGCCGAACTGGTCGGGATAGAGCATGTCGGATTCGGACCCGACACCCTCTTCGGGGACCACGTGGGGATGCACCGGGTGATGGCCGACTGGTTCGGCGAGGAGCCCGCCACGCCCCCTCAGCCCATCGAGAGGGTGGACTGGGTGCCGGGGCTGGAGAGCCCGGCGGAGGCGCTCACCAACATAGTGCGCTGGCTGGTGGTCCACGGATACCAGGACCGGGAGATCCTCTTGGCGGCCGGGGGCAACGCGCTGCGCATGCTGGAGCTCGCCTGGCGCTTGGGGCCGGAAGGATGAGTGCTCGGGAGGGGCTCCATGGCCGGCTCAGCCCAGTCGAGTCCCGGTGACCCCATGAGGGTGGCGGTGGTGACCGGGACGGCCCAGGGGATTGGCGCCGCCATCTCAGCGGCGCTGGAGGCCGAGGGGATCCGGGTGTTCGGGTTCGACCGGGACCGGGTGGACATAACCGACGAGAGCCAGGTGGGCAGCTACTTCGGGTCCCTGCCCCAGGTCGACATCCTGGTCAACAACGCCGGGGGGGTGTGTGGCCAGACCTTCTCGCCGCTGGAGGAGGTGACCGGCGAGTCCTGGCGGGCGGTGGTCGACGCCAACCTGACCGGGACCTTCCACTGCACCAGGGCGGTGGTGCCAGGCATGAAGCGATCCGGCTGGGGGCGGATCGTGAACATCTCCTCAGGAGCCGGCCGCACTGTCTCCCTCACCGGGATCCAGGCCTATGCCGCGGCCAAGGCCGCCCAGATCGGGTTCACGAGGCAGATGGCTCACGAGCTGGGCCGGTTCGGGATCACCGTGAACTGCATAGCCCCGGGCTTCATCCTCTCCAATCCCACCACCCGGCGCCAGTGGGAAAGCTACGGGGAGGAGGGGCAGGCGCGGGTTTTGGCGGGGATCGCCGTCCGCCGCCTGGGCCGCCCGGAGGAGATCGCCCACGGGGTCCGCTTCTTCGTGGCCGAGGAGTCCTCCTGGATCACGGGGCAGACCATCTCCATTGATGGTGGCAGTGCCCTCCTGTAGCCGCGGGCGGCGGACCCCGCCCCGGACGCAGGCCGGGGCGATCCCCGCCGGGCTCCGGGCTGGGCGGCCCGAGAGGTCGACCGAGCCAGGACAGGAGGGCGGATGAACGACAAGGAGCGGCTGGACCAGCTCGACCGGGACTTCTTCGTGGCCATGCATGAGATCGATCCCCTCACCGCGACCCAGCTCGGAGTCCCGGGCTACGACCACCTCCTCCCTGACCCTAGCCGGGCCGGGGCGGAGGCCGGAGCCGCGCGGCTAGCCGCCCTCGAGGCCCGCCTCCAGACGATCGACGCGAGCTCCTTGGGGACAAGGGTTAACGTCGACTGGGAGGTCATGGCGCACCTGCTCTGGGCGCTGCGCACCAACCTGGAGGACGGGATCTGGGCCAAGGACGCATCGGCAGGGACCTACACCTCGCCTCAGTCCATGGCTTTCGCCGCCATCCCCGGGGCGCCCCTCCCGGACGCGAATTCCGTGGCCGGGTACCTCCAGCGCCTAACGGCGCTGCCGGAGTTCTTCGATTCGGTCCGGAGCCGGTACCAGGAGGAGGCGGCAGCCGGATGGAGGTCGACCGAGGTCGGCATCCGGCAGGCCCAGCAGCAGCTGGAGGGCCACCTGGGGCGGGAGGTCCACTCGGACCCGCTCGTCTTGCCGCTCGTGGAATCCCCGGCCGCCAGCCTGGCGGATCGGGGCCATGCCGAGGAGGTGGTCCTGCACCAGGTCCGGCCGGCCATGGCCCGGCTCCTCCGGGCCCTCGTGGACGACCTGCTGCCTCGGGCTCGGCCCCAGGGCCAGGTGGGGATCTGCCACCTACCCGGCGGCGACGCGATGTACCGGCGGGCGGTGCGCCGACACACCACCACCGGCCTGGACCCCGAGGAGATCCACCGAATCGGCCTCCGGGTGCTGGAGGAGCTCGACGCGGAGTGGGAGGAGGTGGGCTCGAGGGCCTTTGGCGAGGTGGCCCGGCCAGAGGAGGTGAGGGCCCGGCTCCGTGAGGACCCAGGTCTGCGCTTCCAGGACGAGGGCCAGATGCTGGCCGTGGTCACCGCGGCTCTGGAGCGGGCGGAGGCGGCCCGAGACGCCTACTTCCCCGCCTACAGGATTGCCCGCTGCGTGGTCCGGCCGATCGACCCGGTGGAGGCCGGGAACGCCCCGATGGCCTATTACCGAGGCCCGTCGGCGGACGGCACACGTCCTGGGACCCACTTCCTGCTCACCACCGACCCCACCTCCCGCTTCACCTTCGAATACGAGGCGCTGGCCTTCCATGAGAGCACCCCGGGCCACCACCTGCAGATCGCCTCTGCCCAGACGCTGGGTCACCTTCCCAGGTACCGCCGCCACCTCGACGCCGAGGTGTGCGCCTATGTGGAGGGCTGGGGGCTGTACACCGAGCGCCTGGCCGACGAGATGGGGCTCTACACCTCCGACCTGATGCGGCTGGGGATGCTTTCCTTTGACGCCCTGAGGGCCAGCCGGCTGGTGGTGGATAGCGGGATGCACCACCTCGGCTGGGATCGCCAGCGGGCCGTCGACTTCATGTGGCGGAGCACGGCGACCACCCGGTCCAACGTTAACAACGAGATCGACCGCTACATCGCCTGGCCGGGGCAGGCGCTGGCCTACATGATCGGCCGCCAGGAGATCAGCCGGCTCAGGCACGGGGCCGAGGGTCGCCTTGGCGCTCTCTTCGACGTCCGTGAGTTCCACGGTGCGGTCCTGAGCGAGGGCGCGGTGCCACTGTCGGTCTTGGAGGGGGTGGTGGAGCGGTGGATCTCGGCTCCAGGTGATGTTGGGGCTGAGCGCGGCCCCGTGGCGGCCCGCTTAGGAGGGGAGGAGGTGTCCATGGCAAGGTTCGCGCAGCTGGACCCGGAACCCGGTGCGGTGGCCCGGGGGTGGGTGACCGTCCCCGATGTCGAGCCGGCCTGGGAGTTGCCGGCGGTGGTGGTTCGCGGTGCGGAGGAGGGCCCGACCCTCGCCGTGACCAGCGGAATGCACGCCGCCGAGTACGTGCCCATCGAGGCCGTCACCCGGCTCACCCGGTGGCTGGACCCGGCCCGGCTCCGGGGTACTTTGGCGGCCGTGCTGGTGGTCAACACCCCTGGTTTCTATGAGCGCTCCATCTACGTGAACCCGAGGGACGGTCGCAACCTGAACCGCTCCTTCCCGGGATCCCAGGGCGGCGATCCGGGAGAGCAGGTGGCAAACTTCCTGCTCGAGGAGCTGATCGCCCCGGCCGATGCCTATGTGGACGCCCACTGCGGTGACCTCATAGAGGCGCTGAGCCCGTTCACACTCTGGACCAGGGCCGGGGACAGGGCCGTAGCCGAACGCTCGCGAGAGATGGCCCACGCCTACGGGTTTGAGCACAGCCTGGGGGTGGAGCCGGACTCTGTCCCCGGAGCGGCCTACGCCTCCGGCGCCCTCCGCGGGGTTCCGGGGATCATCGCCGAGATCGGCCAGCAGGGGGTGGTGGATGAGCCCTCGGTGGCGCGCCACCTCCGGGGGCTGCAGAACGTACTCGCCCACCTCGGCATGATCGACCCCCTCGGCCCCCCGCCCCCGCCGCCCATCGAGATGGACCAGATGGTCTGGGCCAGGACCGACATCTCGGCCACCTACCACCCCACGGTGGCGGTGGGCGAGGACGTCAAGGAGGGTCAGGTGGTGGGTGAGTTGAGGGACATCTTCGGGGAGACGCTGCGGACCATCCGGGCGCAGGCCTCGGGGGTGGTGGTCTTCCTGGTCACCTCGCTGGCGGTCAAGGCCGGGGACCCGTTGCTGGGGCTTGGGGTGACGGGAGGCCGCTGAGGGGCCGGCGAACCAGCTTCACACCAGCCGCCTCCAGCTCCTCGAGGGCCCCCGCGCCCGCCCCTGGAGTGAGCTCCACGGCGGCCGTGGCGGAGGTCACCAGCATGGTGGGGTAGCCGAGGCGCACCGCGTCCAGCGCCGTCTCACGGACGCAGACGTCGAGAGCGAGGCCCGCCAAGACCAGGCTCTGCGTCCCCCGCCTCTCCAAGACCTCGCGCAGCGCGGTCGCCTCCACCCGCCCGGTGGAAGGTTCCCGGGATCCGAAACCTGAGTAGCCGTCCAACTGGCCCTGGCCCTTCCGTACCAGGTGGTCGGGGTGGGGGAGAAGGCGCTGCAGTTCGGCGCCCCAGCTCCCCTGCACGCAGTGCGTGGGCCAGACCCCGCCCTGCTCCTGAAAGTGGGGCGTTATGGCCGGGTGCCAGTCCTGGGTGCAGATCACGATGGCTCCCGCTTCGGATGCGTCGCCCATGAGCGCGGCGCAGTTCGCAGCCACCTCCACTCCCCCGGGGACGAAGAGGGACCCCCTGGGGTCGGCAAAGTCGTTCTGTACGTCCACCACCACGAGGGCGACCGAGGGGTCCCGGAACAGGGCGCCCCGGAGGTCTTCTGTCATCTCCACCTCAACTCTCAGCTTCTCCCGCTTCCCTATATTGCTGCTGTGGGCACACCTGCCACTCCTCCGGCCCCGGGGGCGATGCGCGCCGCTCCGCCCCGGCTCACCGGGGCCGAGGCCGAGATGGTGGCGCTAAGTCGATTCGGCCGGCGTGGCCGCGCCTACCTGCTACCGGGGGAGCGGGACCAGAACTTCCGACTGGAGGTTGAAGGCGAACCGCCGGTACTCCTCAAGGTGAGCAACCGGGGGGAGGACCACGGTGTGCTCCGAATGCAGCTCCGGGCCCTCAGCCAGGTGGCCGCGGCCGATCCCGAGCTGCCGGCGCCCAGGGTGCTGCGCTCGCTGGAGGGCCCGGAGATGGTGCTCCTCCCGGGCGGCGAGGTGGCCCGGGTGCTCACCTACCTGCCGGGGAGCCACCTCCGGCCCGATGATCTGACCTCCGAAGGGCTCTACCAGATGGGGAGGACCTCGGCCCGCTTGGGCCGCGCGCTGCGTGGCTTCTTCGACCCCGCGGCCGACCAGTCCATCCTCTGGAACCCTCGCCGGGTGGGGGAGGTCCGGCCCCTGCTCAGCTGGGTGCCTGACTCCAGGCGGCCGCTGGTGGAGCGGGCCCTGAACCGGAGCGAGCCCCGGATCCTGATGGCGCTACCCACCCTGCGCTCCCAGGTCATCCACAACGACCTCTCGTTCAGCAATCTGACCTTCGAGAGCCCTTCCAAGATCAGCGGGATCCTGGACTTCGGCGACATGTGCCACACCGCCCTGGTCTCCGACCTGGTGGTCACCTGCGAGTCGATCCTGGAGCTCGCCCACGGACTCGATGCCCTGGCCATCGTGGCCTCGGGCTTCGAGACGGTCACCCCGCTGGAGGCGGAGGAGGTGGAGCTGGCGCCCGACCTCCTGCTGGCCCGCTGGGCAACCCTCATCGCCGTGTCCGACTGGCGGGGGGTGGCCTTCCCCGAGACCTCGGAATATGTCGGGGGCTGGCAGCGCGGACCGCTGCAGATGCTCTCCCAGGTCGAGGAGCTGGGCGAGGACCGATGGCGCCGGCTGGTGCGCAATTCTGTTCATGGTGCCCTCTCCCTCTCCCCGGGCGGAGCCGCGCCGCTGCCCGCGGCAGAGCTTCTGGAGGCCCGCCGGAGGTTCCTCGGTCCGGCACTCTCCCCGCTCTCCTACGCCACCCCTCTCCAGCCGGTGCGAGCGGAGGGGGCCCTGATCTTCGACCGGGACGGGGGCGAATACCTGGACGCCTACAACAACGTGCCCATCCTGGGCCACGCCAACCCCGAGGTGGCCCGGGCGGTGGCGTCGCAGACGGCTGTCCTCAACACCAACACCAGGTACCTGTACCGCCCCGTGCTGGAGCTGGCGGAGCAGCTGGTGGCCACCATGCCCCCCGGCCTGGACACCGTGCTCTTCGTGAATTCCGGGAGTGAGGCCAACGACCTGGCCTGGCGGTTGGCCCGGGCCTTCACCGGCGGGGGAGGCGCCGTGGTCACCCGTCACGCCTACCACGGGATGACCAGTGCGGTGGCCGACTTCTCTCCTGACGAGTGGCACATTCCCATCGCGCCCCCTCATGTCGCGATGATGGACGCGCCGGATGGGTACCGCGGCTCGCACCGACGCGAGCAGCCGGGGTGGACCGATGGGTACCTCGCCCAGCTCGACGCCGCGGTTGGGGAGCTGGCCAGCCGCGGGCTGGCTCCCGCGGCGCTGCTGGTCGACCCGGCCTTCACCAGTGAGGGTGTGGTGCACCCGCCCGCCGGCTACCTGACGGCCCTGTTCCGGCGCTGGCGGGCTCGGGGCGGGCTGGTGGTCTCGGACGAGGTCCAGACCGGTTTCGGCCGGCTGGGGTCCCATCTCTGGGGATTCGCTCGCCACGGCGCCCTACCCGACCTCGTGACCCTCGGCAAGCCGATGGGAAACGGATATCCCATCGGAGCCGTGGTCACCAGAGCTGAGGTCGTGGAAGCTCTGGCCGAGAAGACCGAGTGGTTCAGCACCTTTGGGGGTAACCCGGTGGCCTCCCTGGCGGGCCTCGCCGTGCTGGGGGAGGCCAGACGCCGGGAGTTCCTGGATCGGGTTGAAGAGCTGGGCGGCCGCTTGGGAAGGACCCTTGGCGCCTTGGGCCAGCGCCACCGATCAGTCGGGGATGTGCGCCAGCTCGGCCTCCTCGTGGGAGTGGAACTGGTTCGGCGCCCGGAGAGCCGCGACCCCTTCCCGGAGCTGGCGGCCCGGGTGGTGGAGAGCATGCGTCGAGCGGGGGTCCTCGTGGGTCGCACCGGCCCGGACGGAAACGTGATCAAGATTCGGCCGCCCCTGGTGGTCTCGTCGGAGCAGGTGGAGCTCATCTCCGCCACCTTGGGCCGGGCTCTGGACGCCGAGTCCTCCTGATAGGAACCCGCATGAACCCGGAGCAGAAGGTGGATGAGGAGGAGCCGGCCGCACCCGGTGCCAAGCCACGCCCCAGGGACCGCAGGGAGGCGGCCCGGGGCCAGCTGCGGGCCCTGGTGGCCCTCCTGGGCCAGGCCCGCGAGCGCTGGGCGGCCAGCCCGTCACTCCGACGCTCCTTCGTCTTCTGGGCGGCCCTCGGCCTCTTGCTGGGCCTGGCCTCGGGACTGGGAGCGGGGATCGTCGGATCGCGGGCCGACCTGGGGCTGATCCTCGCCCTCATCTGGTGGATGCTGACCACGGCCGCTCTGTTCCTCGGGCTGGGGCTGGCCGTCTCCTATCCCGCCCGCCGTCCCCTGCCTGGGCTGGGCCTCCCCAACGGGCTGACCGCGGTGCGCGCCTACATGGCGCTCCCGATCATCCTCTTCGCCACCCTGCCCGGCCAGTACCTGGCTCGGGACCTCTTCCTCTGTGCCGCAGCTCCGGTGGCCCTTCTCGATGCGTTGGACGGCTGGGTCGCCCGCACCTTCGGCCCTGTCAGCCTTCTGGGACGGGCCCTGGACCCCATCATGGACGCCACGTTCTTCTCCCTGGCCGCGGTGGGCTGCCTGTGGCTGGGGCTGGCCCCGTTGTGGCTGGTCCTGCTGGTGGTGGTCCGGTATGCCCTTCCAGCTCTCGGCTTCCTGCTCCTCTACCCCTGGCTTCCGCGCCGACCGGACATGGTGGCCACCCGGTTCGGCAAGGTGAACACCTTCGCCGGGGGCGTCGCCCTGGCGGGCTCATCGCTGCTGGTCCTGGGGGGGATGCCGACCCTCGTCTTCGACCTGGTGCTGGGGGTGATCCTGGCGGCGACCGCTGCCGGCCAGGTGGTCAGCCTCACCCGCCGCACCCTCACCGCCTGAGGAGGCGGCCGGCCCATCTGGGGAGCGCCGCTGCCCGCCGGCCGGGTTCCGGTCGGGACCGGGGGCGCGGCCGGCGCCTCGGGATGGACTTTGCTGCGGGCGGCTTACTCGAGCCGCCAGGAGCCGGACGTCAGCGGCGGCTGATCTCCACCATCGCCTCTGGGGCCACGAGCCAGTGGAGCGCGGCGTGGGCCGGACCCAGCAGGGTGCCCATCTGGCCGCACTGGAAGAGCCGCCGGTAGGCCCGGCGTACCGTGACCTCTGCGAGGTGCACCACCCCCCCCATGACGGCGAAGGGGAGAAGCTGGAAGTCCACGAACAGCGCCATGGCGGCGGCCACCCCCGGGGGCACATGGAACTGGACCAGCAGGAAGACCAGGAGCCCCTCCCGGAGTCCGATCCCGTTGGCGGAGATGGGGACGAAGGTCACCAAGAGGGCGATGGGCAGGGCGACGGCGAACACTCCCCAGGAGACGTTGTAGCCCAGGGCCCGGCTGAAGGCCTCCATGGAGAGCAGGTTGAGGCCCCAGCCCACGCCGCCCGCCGCGACTGAGAGCAGGACGGCTCGGGGCACCCCCCGGAGGTGGCCCAGCGCCCCGAGGAACCCGCCGAAACGCTCCGAGAGCCGGTGGGAGATCCAGGCGTGGCGCGGCCGGTCATGGCCGCGCAGGCGGGCGAAGCCCTTCTCGGCCACCAGGGCCAGCCCCCAGGCCAGCAGCATGGCTCCACTGAAGGCGGCGAACCCCACCACGTCGGTGGTGTGAAAAACGGTGGAGCTGAGAAGGGCCCCGGAGAGTCCCCAGAGGGCCATCCCCAGGGTGCCGGCCATTCGGCTGCCGACCAAGGAGGCGATGACCGGACCGTGCCCAACCGACCTGCCAACCTGCACCGCCCGGACGGCGTCGCTGCCCACCCCGGCGGGAAGGACCTGGTTGATGAAGAGCCCCTTCATGTACCAGGCTCCGAGGTAGTGCCAGCCGATCCGCTTGCCAACGCCCCGGAGCAGGGCCCCCCACTCCACGATGCTGGCGACCACCGCGAGTCCCGCCAGGGCCATGGCCAGGAGTGCCCACTGCCAGCGCAGGTGAGAGAAGCGGGAAACCGCGGCCCCGATGTTCACGGAGTGGACGAAGATGGCGAAGGCCAGCACCGTGACCGCGACCCTCAGTGCAGGGTGTTTCAGCCCCCCCCGGGCCCGCCCGAGCCAGCGCGACCGGTCACCGGTGACCACGGTCGCGCAGCATAGCGCACGAGGCTGGGAGCCGCCTGTGGCGTCATGGCTTCGTGGCAGGATCGCCCTTCGCTATAGGATCGGAGGCATGAGCCAGACCCCCGTGCTCGACTCCGCCCCCGGCGCCGTGCCCAGGATCGGCGTCCTCCCGGGGTATGTTCCCCCGGAGCGGATCACAAGGTCTCCCCTGGGCCCGCCCAGCTGGCGTCAGCGGCTCTGGGAGATGGTGCCGGGAGCCACCGTGTGGCTCTGTCTCTTGGGCCCGCTGGCGGTGGGCTTCGTGATCACCTTCACCAACTTCCAGTACCTCTGGATCCTGGGCGCCTTCGCGGTGGTCCTGGACGTCTACTGGCTGGTGAAGCTGGTCCACACCTTCCGCTACGTGCTGCGCGGCATCCAGCTTCTCGAGGAGGCCCAGCGCATCCACTGGGGGGCCCGCCTGGACCGCCTGGAACGGCCCCCGGGCGGGCCCGACCCTCGCGCCATCGTCCACGCGGTCCTGATTCCCACCTACACCGAGAAGTACGAGACGTTGCGGGCCACCGTGGGAGCGCTGGCCGGGGCCGACTATCCCAACCACCTCCGCATCGTGGCGGTCATCACCCGGGAGACAGACCTGCAGGGGTGCCGCAATGTGGCCCGGCTCCAGGAGGAACTGGGGGACAGATTCCTCGCCTTCTGGCACATCAAGGACCCCCTGCTGCCGGGGATCGTGGTAGGGAAGTCGGCGGCCATGGCATACGGGGGCCCGGTGCTCCACAGGGCGCTTTTGGGACTGGGACTGGAGCTGGACCAGGTGATCGTCACCGACCTCGACTCCGACTACCGGGTTCACCCCCAGTACTTCAACTACATCAGCTACCAGTACTGCCTGGACCCCGAGCGGGCCACCGCCATCTGGCAGCCGGTGCCCATCTTCCTCAACAACCTCTGGCGTGTTCCGGCGGCGGTGCGGTCGATGGCCACCCTGGCGACCCAGTGGCAGCTCTACCTGCACCAGCACCCCAAGCGGCTGGTGATGTTCTCGGCCTATTCCATGTCACTGCGACTGCTCTCCGAGGTGGGCTTCTGGGACGACGACGTGATCCCCGAGGACTCCCGCTTCTACTGGAAGGCGTTCTTCGTGTACGGGGAGCGGCTGCGGGTGAAGGGGGCGTTCCTGCCCATGTACGGGGACGCGCCCCGGGCCGCGGATTACGGGACCACGCTGGTCAGCCAGTACGAGCAGATCAAGCGGTGGGCCTGGGGGGTGACCGACATCCCGTATGTCGCCGCGCGCATGACCCAGCACCCGGAGATCCCCCTCCGGGTGCGGCTGGACCGCTTCCGGCTGCTCATCTTCAACCACCTGAGCTGGGCCACAGTTCCCCTTCTGATCCTGATTTCCGGCACCCTCCCATCCCTCTTCAACTACGATTACGCCCTCTCCACCACCGGGGCGCTGCTCGAGACGGTGGGCAGCCTGATCCTCCAGGTCACCCTGCTCAACATCCTGGCGGTGGCGATCCTGGACAACCGCCTCCAGCCCCGCCCCCGGCAGTGGGGGTGGTGGCGCCGCCGCTTCGCCGACCTTCAGACCCTGATGTACCCCGTGGTGTTCGTGGTCTTGAGCGTCCTCCCGGCGCTGGAGGCTCAGACACGGCTGCTCTTCGGCTCCCACCTGGAGTACCGGGTCACCGAGAAGCACTGAGGCCGGCCGGTACAATCTGAGAATGGCCGACCGCCCGGTGGTCTTCAGCGGGATGCAGCCGGACGGGGTCCTGCACCTGGGCAACCTGCTGGGGGCGCTCCGCCCCTGGGTCCAGGAACAGTCCCTCTATCGCAACTACTTCTGCGTCGTCGACCTCCATGCCCTCACCCGGCAGGATCCTCGCGACCTCGCCCAGAAGACCCGCGAGGTGGCGGCGCTCTACCTGGCGGCGGGGATTGACCCCGAGCGGTCGACCCTCCTCGTCCAGTCCCACGTCCCCGAGCACGCCGAGCTGGCCTGGATCCTCGGCTGCTTCACCCCGATCGGTTGGCTGGAGCGCATGACCCAGTTCAAGGACCGCTCCCGCAAGCTCTCGTCGGAGCGGATCGGATCCGGGCTCTTCAGCTACCCGGTGCTGATGGCGGCTGACATCCTCATATATCGGACCGACCTGGTCCCGGTGGGGGAGGACCAGCGTCAGCACCTGGAGCTGACCCGCAACCTGGCCCTGAGGGTCAACCGCATCCTGGGCGACACCTTCGTGATCCCGAGGGCCAAGATAGGCTCGGTTGGGGCCCGGGTGATGGCCCTCGACGACCCCTCGAGCAAGATGAGCAAGAGCGCGGACTCCGAGGCGGGCCGGATCGGCCTCCTGGACCCCCCGGACCGGGTGCGGGCCAAGTTCCGCCGCGCCACCACCGACAGCGGCACGGCGGTTGACCTGGAGCGGCCTTCGCCCGGGGTTCAAAACCTCCTGGAGATCTATCGGAGCCTGACCGGGGCCGAGGACCAGGAGCTGGCCGGGGCCTTTCAGGGAAAGGGGTACGGCCAGCTCAAGGAGGTGGTGGCGGACGTGGTGATCGAGGCGCTGGACCCGATCCAGCGGCGCTGCCGCGACCTTCTTCAAGACCCCGCCTCACTCGACCGCCTCCTCGCCGAGGGCGCGTCCCGAGCGAGGGAGGCGGCGGCGGGCACCATGGCCACGGTGCGGCAGCGGCTGGGGATGCTGCCGGCGGGCTGACGCCGGCGCGCCCCCCTCCGGCCGGAGTGGGGTGGGGGCCGGGACCTATAATCCCGCCGATGCGGTGGAGTCGTGCGGGCGTCTTTCTAACCGCCGCGGCCCTTCCCGCCTATGTGCTGCGGGGCAGCCTCTTCGGGAAGCTGCCCTTCACCGGGCTGGAGGTGGTGCTGGCGCTCACCGTGCTGGCGTTCGCCATCGAGAGCTGGCGCCAGCGCCGGATGCCTCACTTGGACACCCCGTTCACCGTCCTGATCGCGGTGCTGCTGGTGGCCACGGTCATCGCGGTCGCCGTCAGCCCGGAGAAGAAGGACGCCCTGGGGATCGCCAAGGCCTACGTCGTGGAGCCGGTTATCTACTTCTTCGTCACGGTCAACGTGCTGCGCTCCAACTGGGACTGGGAGCGGCTCGCCTACGGCCTGTACGTCAGCGGCACCGTGGTGGCGGTCTCCCAGTTCGTGGCCCTGGGGAGGGCCCTCCAGACCCACACCCTCAACCTCAACGTCGCCCCCCCGGTGCCGACCTGGCTCTGGACGAACAACAACTTTGGCGGGATCTTCCTCGACCCCCTGGTTGGGCTTGCCCTGGGGCTGGCGCTCTTCGGCGGCGTGCGCCACCCCAAGGTCCACTGGGCGATGCTGGCCCTGCTCGGGACGGGCGACGTCCTCACCCTCAGCCGGGGGTCCTGGCTGGCGCTGGTGGCGATCTCCCTGCTGGCGGCGGCGATCCATCCCCGGCGCCGCCAGCTGGTGCTGGCCTGGGCGGCGTTGGCGGTGGTGGCCCTCCTTCTGCCCCCCATCCGCCACCGGGTGGAAAACGAGCTCAATCCGAACAATCCGGCCAACTCCATGGTCAGCCGGGTCCACCTCTGGCATGCCACCCTGGACCTGATCCTTGCCCACCCCTTCCAGGGCTCCGGGCTTGCCAACTACCAGCAGGAGATCGGGCCCTATCGGGCTCAGCTCCACGACCTCGTGCACCAGACCCACGTCTACCCCGACCAGCTGGAGCTGGACTTCTGGGTCGAGCTTGGGGTCATGGGGCTGATCTTCCTGGTGGGCTTCTTTGTCGAGGTGGGGCGCTACCTCCTGCCCGTGCTCCGGGCCGGCCCCATGTCACAGCCATGGGCGGCGGCGTTGGTCCTGGGCTGGGTGGCCATCCTGATGCATGGCTTGGTGGACAGCCCCTACTGGAAGAACGACCTTGCGGTGGAGTGGTGGGCCCTAGCCGCGCTTCTGGTGGTGGCAGTGGTCCCGGCGGCCCGGCAGCTGCGGCTGCGCCGACCTCCAGCCCGCGCCTGAGCGGGGCGGCGTGAGCCTCGCTCAGCGCACCGTTCGCAACACCGGCATGCTCTTCTTGGCCCGCACGGGGTCGCGCCTTTTGGTGTTCGGGGCCTTCCTCATCCAGCAGCACACTCTGGGGGCCACCCGCTACGGAGAGTTCGGGGTGGTGGTGGTCCTGAGCAACCTGGCCAGCATCGTGGGGGACGGTGGGCTGCAGATCGTCTATCTGCGCGAGGGGAGCCGCCGGCCGGCCCGCCTGGAAGCCTACCTCTCCGTGGTCCTGGCTGCCAAGATCCCCCTTCTCGTGGGGAGCCTTGTAACCCTGGCCGCGATGCTGGCCCTCACCAGCGGCCCCTCGCTCTTCTACCTGCTGCTGCCAGCCTTCGGGCTCCTGGCCTTCACCTCGGTGGCCAACGTCCTGCGCAGCACCTTCTACGCCACGGGAGAGATGCGCTACGAGGCCTTCGAAACGCTCTCTGAGGGGGCGATCCTGTTGGCGGGCACCCTGGTGGCCGCCCTTCTCCGCCTGGGTCTCGCCGCCTACCTGCTGGCCTACGCCGCCTCCTACCTCTTCACCTGCGTGTACGCGGTCATCATCATCAGCCGCCGCTACTTCCGGCCCCGCCTCCACTTCCACCTTCCCGCCTCCCGGCGCCTCTTGACCATGGGCCTCCCCTTCGCCCTTGTTTTCTTGCTCAACACCGTCTACTTCAAGATCGACGTGGTCATCCTGGAGGCCCTCCGGGGGCCGACCGAGGTGGGCTACTACCAGGCCGGCTACAAGTTCCTGGAGGGGCTCTCGTTCATCCCCCAGACGGTGATGAACGCGGTCTTCCCGGCGCTGTCGGTCCTCCACCTGGGCCAGCTGGCGGCCCTCCGCGGGGCCTACACCGTGACCATCAAGCTGCTCACCGCCATCGCGGTCCCGGCGGCCGTGGCGCTGGCGTTCGGGGCGGGGCCGCTGATGGCGCTTCTCCGGGTCTATCCCCAGTCCGGCCCGGCGGTCCGGATCCTGGCCCTGGCGCTGGTCTTCCTCTTCGTCAACAACACCTTCGTCTTCGGCCTGGGGGCGATGAACCGGCAGCGCGACAGCGTGGTCCTCTCGGTCCTCAGCATCGCCGTCAACGTCAGCCTGAACCTGATCATGATCCCGCTGTTTCCCCGCGCAACCGGCTATCTTGCCTGCAGCTGGGCTACCGTGATCACGGAGGTCTTCCTGCTGGTCGCCGGGTACGTGATGGTGCGCCGCCAGCTGCAGCAGCTCCCCTGGGGGCGGGAGGTCCTGCCGGTGCTGGTTTCGGGGGCCCTGATGGTGGGGGTGATGGCGGTGCTCTCCGCCCAGAACGTCTTCTGGGTGGCTGCCCTGGGCGGCGCCGCCTACGTTGGCGGCCTCTGGGTGACCGGGGCGATCTCCCCCGACGAGGTGCGGATGGCCCGGCGGAGCCTCCGGCGGGCGGTCGAGGAGCCCGCCGATGGCTGACACCGACTCTTTGATCCGGCCCCGCGAGGCGGTGACCGCGCAGCAGGGGACGGCCCGGCTCTGGCCCCTCCTCCTGGTCCGCCCGGTAGTGGACGCCGTGGCCGTCGCCCTGGGGGCCCTGATCGGGTACCAGTACCGCTTCCACATCTCCGGAGTCCCCATCCCCGGGGGCCAGGTCCCATCCTTCCAGCAGTACGCCATGGCGGTGCCGGTGGTCGTGGGCC
>JAJZGN010000006.1 GCA_021798435.1 bacterium
CCCAAGACCACCGTTGTAGGCAATTCGGTCGAGGACACCGCCCAGGTGACGGGTCTCTCAGGACAGGAGGCGGCGAGTGTCGCCTTCGCCCTCTACCAGGGAGGAAGCTGCACCGGGACGGCGGTGTTCACCAGCTCTGGCACCGTCTCGGCAGGGGCGGCCACCTCCGGGGCGTACACGGTCAGCCAAGCTGGTCCCTATGAGTGGACCGCCACCCTCACCTACGGTCCCCAGGAGGCGACCGCGCGGAGCGGCTGCGGTAGCGAGCCCCTCACTGTGGTCGCGGCCCCCTCCCTCAGCACCACCCCTCAGGGCAGCCAGGTCTCCAGCGCCGACTCCGGCTGGGTGGCACCCTTCGACGCCGCGGTGTCGGACCAGGCCACGATCAAAGGTGGCTACGACCTCACCAGCCAGTGGGTGACCTTCAAGCTCTTCAACAACGCTACCTGCTCCGGCACCCCGGTCCTCACCTCGCAGGGACTGATCTCTTCTGGCGGCACCGCCGCCTCGGGAAGCTACGTGTTCGACCAGGCCGGTACCTGGGAGTGGACCGCCTCGTACGCCGGTAACCAGTACAACCAGTCGGCTTCCTCCGGCTGCGGCGCGGAGCCGGTGCAGGTGGCGCTCGCCGTCCCCACCATCACCACCATCACCGCCCCGGGGGCATCGGTGGTGGTCGGCAGTCAGGTCAAGGACCAAGCCAACGTCAGCAACGCCGCCAACGGTCAGCCGAACTCCGCGTCGGGTTCGGTGACCTTCAACCTGTTCGGGGCCCAGGACGCCACCTGCGCCGCTGCCCCGGTCGCCACGAGCCAGGGACGCCTCGCCGTGGGGCAGCCCTCTTCGGTGGCCTACTCCCAGCTGTACACCGTGACCGAGGTCGGTACCTACCACTGGATGGACGAGTACCTGGGGGACCCCAATGACCAGGGGGCCACCTCGCCGTGCTCGGCGGAGCCGGTCCGGGTGACCCAGGCCACCGTGCAGATGATCACCAACCCCCTACCCGGCCCTACGACCGCGGTGGGGACTGCGATCAGCGATCAGGCGGAGGTTACCGGGGGGTACCTGCCCGGCGCGGGCGGCGCCACTGTGACCTTCAACCTCTACTCCAGCTCCACCTGCACGGGGAGCCCGATCCTCACCAGCACCGGCCAGCTGAGCTCAGCGGGCACCGCCACCTCCTCGAGCTTTGAGCCGCAGCTGGCGGGGGTCACCTACTACTGGCAGGACACCTACAACGGCAACCCGGACAACCAGCCCCTCACCGGATCCTGCGGGGAGCCGGTCGCGATCCAGCAGGTCACGCCCCAGATCACCACCAACCAGGTGACCCCGATCGTGTCCGCCAATGGCAACGCGGTCTCGGATTCGGCCCAGCTGGGCGGCTTCTATCCCGACCCCAGCGGGCAGGGCGACGGCCAGCTGGTCTTCGGGCTCTTCGCCGACCAGGGCTGCCTCATCTCAGAGGCGGGGCCAGGTCCGATCGCCACCGTGACTGCCCCGGTGGCCTACGACTCCGCCACCGGCCAGTACGGCGCCAGCGTCAACCAGACCCTCAGCGCTCCCTTGGCCCCCGGCACCTACTACTGGGAGGTGAGCTTCCTGGGCAGCGCCAACGACGCTCCGGTCACCTCGACCTGCGGGGAACCGCTGGTGGTGGAGCCCAACACGGAGGACCCGCTCACGACCCAGCAATCCCCGGCGGCGGCGGCCGTTGGCACACCGATCTCAGACACCGCCACCATCTCGCGGCTGGCGGAGGACCCCGCCCAGGTCCCGACCACCGACACGGTCTCGTTCCAGGTGGTCTCGAGCTGCCCAGCCACCCCCAACACCGCGCCGGCGGCGGGATCGGTGCTGTTCAACCTGGGCTCCTTCCCAGTCACCATCACCGCCCAAGGGGGTGGGTACGTGGGGCAGGCCGTCGCCAACCCGTCGCCTCTGCCCGTGCCGACTTCGGCTGGCACCTATTACTGGAACGTGAGCTTCAGTGGTGACGCCTACAACGCTCCCATCTTCAATCAGTGCGGGGAGCCGGTGGTTCTGGGCCCGACCACTCCCACCATCACCACGACACCGAGCCCCGGCGGGGCCGTCGGCACCACGCTCACCGATACCGCCGCCCTGAGTGGCCTGTTCGACCCGGCGGGCGCGGACCGCGTGGACTTTTCGCTCTTCAGCGACAGCAGCTGCTCGGCCGGGGCCCTCGTCCAGGACCTCGGGAGCGTGGCCCTGGGTTCGCCCAACATGGGGGTCTGGACCGTCCAATCCCCTGGCGGGGTCAAGCCGAGCGTGGCCCAGACCTACTACTGGGGGGTGACGTTCACCCCGGCTGAGGATCCCAACAATCCAAGCGCCGTGGTCTGCGGTGAGCCCGTCACCATCACCTCGGCTGGCGGGATCCTCGGGGCGAGCACCGGCTCGACTCCGAGCACCGGGGCGGGGCTGCTCGTCCCCGGGATTCTGGCCAGCCTATTCCTGCTGCTCGGTGGCTTCGTGCTCAGCCTGGGCCTACGCTTGCGGAGGCGGGCGACTTTCTGACGGCGCCAGGACCGCCGGCCCCCGAAGTGGCCGGCGGTCCCCCGCTGAGCCGCCAGAGTTGCTAGAGTCAACATGCCCAGCGGGCGAGGGAGTCTGGCCAGGTGCAGGCCAGAGCCGGCGGGCGGGATGGAGTGCCAGATTCTGCGACGGGCTTGATGCCGGGAGGGGCCGTCCTTGGGCTCCGAGCGCGCCCCGTCATCACCACCGTGGCCAACTCCACCTCAGCTTCCACCCAGCGACTAACTGAGGAGGCCTGAAACATGTCGGCATGGCGCGGACTTTGCTCCCTGGGGCTGGGCGGCACCGCCGCCGTCCTTCTGCTGTCGTTTTCGCCGGCGATGGTGCGGGCGGACGGGATCACGACCTTCAGTTGCACGGTGAACGGGCAGGCCAACACCATCACCACGACCACCAGCTTCCTCCCCGACCCGATCGCCGCCAGCAGCTTTTTCGGCGACTCCGAGGTGGCCAGCACCCCGAGCTCCCTGCCCAGTGGATGGCTGGGGATCTCCGGGTCGGGCCCGGTGACGGGTACCGCCAGCAGCCCGGTGACCGCAGGCGTCTTCGCGGCCGGGTACGGGGATGAGACCCAGCTCTACGAGCAGGTGAACAACAGCACCTCGGGCGCCAGCCCTAATGGATCGCCGGGCGCCTACGATGCGGCCACCCCGGGGCTGAACTCGCTGCCCGCCGGCACGGTCACCAACCTCGCGGGGCAGACCAACTCGGGACCCGGCCTCCCCTATGCCCAGCTCTACCCGGTTTCGGGGGGATCCCCTAACTTCTCGAGCCCCCTCATCCCGGGCGGGGTTCCCACCTCAATCTACTTCGAGAGCTACGCCACCAACCCCACCGCCTGGATGCCCAACGACAGCCAGCCCAACTCCAGCTGCGGGGATCACGAGTACGCGGTCCTGGACTTCAACGTGGCCACCTACCTCGGACAGGAGCTGGTCCCAGGCCAGACCTATGCCGCCTACCTCCTGGTGCGCGACACCGACATCTCCGGACCGCTGGCCAACCACCTCTGGTACTTCCAGGCCCCGGCCCCGGCCCAGCTGAACACGCCCAGCATGACCACCACGCCCACTCCCGCCTCCGGCGCCCCCGGGACATCGATCAACGATCTGGCCACCGTTACCGGGCTGAAGGAGGTCTCGGGCAGCCTGCCCACGAGCGACACCGTGAGCTTCGAGCTGGTGGACAGCTGCCCCGCCGCCGGGACCGCTCCCACGGCCGCCCAGGTGGTGGCCAACCTCGGACCGGCGCCCGCGACCTTGTCCCCGCAGGGATCCACTTACACAGCGAAGGCGACTTCGACTTCGTTCCAGGTGACCTCCGCTGGGACCTACTACTGGGATGTCAGCTTCTCCGGTGACACCCTCAACCAGGCCATCGCCTATCAGTGCGGGGAGCCAGTGACCGTCTCCAGTTCCGGGGGCACCCAGGGCACTAACCCCGGCGGGGGATCCGGCGGGGTCCTGGGGGCCAGCACCTCGACCCCCAACTCCGGGGCCGACCTCGCCCTGCCGGCGCTGATCGGGCTCCTCCTGGCCGCTGTGGGCGGCCTTCTCCTCGCCGGCTCCCGCCGGCTCGGGCGCGGCCGGCCGGCCTGAGTAGACTTCCATCCAGTCGAGCCGGGACTCCGGGGGCGAGGCTTCGCCCCCGGGGCCCTGCTGCGCGCCCGCCGCCTGGGAGGACCCATGACCGATCTCGATCCTGACTTTCTCGCCCTGCCCCTGGCCGCCCTCGAGGCGGCTGCCTTGGAGGCCATGGCGGCGGTGCCGCAAATTGAATACGGCGACCTGCGTGTGCATCGGGACCGGGTGGAGGGGATCCACGTCCGGGACCGCGACCTCATCTCCCTGACGGACTCCGAGCCGATGGGGTTTGGGGTCCGGCTGGTGGTGGACGGCTCACTGGGCTTCGCTGCCTCCAGCGACCTCAGCCCAGACAGCGTGGCCCGCGCCGTCCGGGACGCCGCCGCCGTCGCCAGGCAGCTTCGTCCGCTGCTGGACGAGCGGGTGCGGTTGGCTCCTGAGCCGGTGCACGGGGCCACCTGGGTGGCACAGGTGGAGGTCGACCCCTTCCAGCTTCCAACCGACTCCAAGGTGGGGCAGCTCTTGGAGTGGTCCCGGGCGGGCCTTCTGGCGGGCGCTCGGTTCGCCGAGGCCTACTGTCTCTCGGTGAAGGAGCAGCGGCTCTTCCTGAGCACCGAGGGGACCCGCACCCTGCAGCAGCGGGTCCGGGTGCACCCGGTGCTCGAGGTGGGGCTGATCGACGAGCGGGGGTCCGGCCTCATGGAGACGATGCGCTCGACGGCCCGGCCGGTGGCCCGGGGGTGGGAGTACGTGGAGCAGCACCAGTTCGCCGCCGAGGCGCCGCAGCTGGTGGAGTGGCTGGCTGAGAAGCTGGCCGCGCCGTCGGTGTCCCCGGGGCCCCACGACCTCGTGCTGGACCCCTCCAACCTCTGGCTCACCATCCACGAGTCCGTGGCCCATGGCACCGAGCTGGACCGCGCCCTGGGGTACGAGGCCAACTTCGCGGGAACCACCTTCGCCACCCCCGACCTGGTGGGGAGCCTCAAGTACGGGTCGGCGGCCATGCACGTTACCGGGGACCGGCTGGAGCCGTTCGGCCTGGCCACGGTGGCCTTCGACGACGAGGGGGTCGGGGCCCAGAGGTGGGATATCATCCGGGAGGGGGTGCTGGTGGGCTACCAGCTGAACCGGCAGATGGCCCTCCGCTTCGGTGACGGCCGGTCCAACGGCTGCGCCTTCGCGGACAGCTGGGCCCACCTGCCCCTCCAGCGGATGCCGAATGTCTCCCTCCAGCCCGATCCCCGGCACGACACCTCCCTCGAGGAGCTCGTCTCCGGGGTGGGGGAGGGGATCTACGTGGTCGGGGACAAGTCCTGGTCCATAGATCAGCAGCGCTACAACTTCCAGTTCACCGGTCAGCGCTTCTACCGCATCCATCAGGGGCGGCTGGCCGGCCAGCTTCGGGATGTCGCCTATCAGTCCAAGACCCCGGACTTCTGGGGGCGGCTGGAGGCGGTGGGGGGGCCCTCGTCCTGGATACTGGAGGGAGCCATGAACTGCGGGAAGGGGCAGCCCGAACAGGTGGCGCCCGTCTCCCACGGCTGCCCCCCGGCGATCTTCCGCCAGGTGAACGTTCTCAACACCCGCAGGGAGGGCAGGTGATGTCGCCGGAGGAGGTTGTCGAGGCGGCGATCGGCGAGGGGGAGGTGGCGGTGGCCCTGGCCAGTTCCACCGTCTCCCAGAACTTCCGCCTGGCCAACAACACCGTCACCACCAACGGGATCGAGGTGTCTACCTCCTGCGGTCTGGTGGGGGTGGATGGCGAGGCGGTGGGGGTGGCGACGGCCGACGTCCAGGGCCGCGCCGAGCTCCTCACCCTGGCCAGGGCGGCCCGGGAGGCGGCGCGCACCAATCCGCCGGCCCCCGACGCCATGCCGCTGCTCTCCCCCGAGGAGGCGGCTGCACCCGAGCCCTTGGAGGTGGAGGCGAGGTGGGATCTGGGTGGCGTGGTGGATCCCCTGCGGCAGGCGATCGAGGAGAGCCGGAGGCGAGGTGAGGTGCTCTACGGTTACGTCCACGGAGCCACCTCTCAGGAGGCCCTGGGGTCTCGGACCGGGGTGCGGCTCGCCGCCGCCTCCCGCTTTGCGTCCATCTCCCTAACCCTCAAGACGGGGGACCTGAAGCGCAGCGCCTGGTGTGGGCGGATGGCGGAGGGGCTGGACGGCATAGACGTGGAGGCGATGTATCGGGGCTGCCAGGAGCGCCTCGCCTGGACCGAGCGCCAGTTGAGCTTGGAGCCCGGCCACTACCAGGTGATCCTGGAGCCCTCGGCGGTCGCCGACATGGTGGTGCGGCTGGCCTGGGAGATGCATGCACGCGGCGCGGACGAGGAGCGGACCGTGTTCGCCTCCAAGAGCGGATCTCGCGTTGGAGAGGCGATGTACGCCCCCTCCATCACTCTCACCTCCGACCCCAAGGCGCCGGGGATGCGGGCCCCCGACTTCGTCCGGGTGCTCAGCTCCAGCGAGTACGGCTCGGTATTCGACAACGGCCTTGCCGCTCCCGAAACCACCTGGATCGACCGCGGGGTGCAGGGGGAGCTCATCTGTCCCCGCCGCTGGGCCAGGGACCACGGGCATCCGGTCAGGCCCGACCCCGAGAACCTACGGCTCGCCGGGAACGGCGCCACCCTGGAGGAGATGATCGCTGGCACCGAGCGGGCCCTGCTGGTCACCTCGCTCTGGTACATCCGGGACTTGGACCCGGCCACCCTCCTCCTCACCGGCCTAACCCGGGACGGCGTCTTCCTGGTGGAGAAGGGCCATGTGGTGGGAGCGGTAAACAACTTCCGCTTCAACGAGAGCCCGGTTGGGGTCCTCAACCGGACGGTGGAGGTCGGCCGGGCGGAGCGGGCGCTCTCTCGGGAGATCGGGGACATGACCTTTGCGGAGGTGCCACCCCTGCGGGTGGAGCGGTTCTTCATGTCCTCGGTATCGGACGCCGTCTGACCGGCTTGCCAGCGCCCGGCGAGCGCCGGCTCATGGCCGGCCGGATCCGCCTCAATGTGCGCGAGCGCCATGGTGGGTTGCCCGAGCTGCTCTGCCTTCACGGCCTCGCCAGCAACGCCCTCTGGTGGGACCCGGTGGGCGAGCTGCTGGCGCCCCGGCACCGGGTGGTGGCCGTGGACCTGCGCGGCCATGGGTTGAGTGACCGCCCGGAGCGCGGGTACGGGTTCGGCGAAGTGGCCGGCGACCTGGAGACCCTTCTTCCCCAGCTGGGGCTGCAGCTGCCGGTGGCGGTCGGGCACAGCTGGGGGGCCAGCGTGGCCCTGGAGCTGGCCGCGAGGGACAGGGGGGTGAAGGCGGTGATCTGCGTTGACGGCGGTGTGCTGGACGTGCGCCGAGTGTTCGGTTCGAGCTGGGGGGAGGCCGAGGCCAGGATGCGGCCGCCCCAGCTGACCGGGCTCACGGCGGCCGGGGTGCGGTCGATGGTGGGCCGCTCAGGGCTGGCGGAGGAGGTGGGCGAGGATGACGCCACCCGGATCCTTCTCGGGAATTTCGAGGAGGGGCCCCAGGGGCTGGCGCCGAGACTTGACGTCCGTCGCCACATGGAGATCGCCCACGCGCTTTACCAACTGGACCAGGCGGAGCTCCTCGGCCGGGTGGGCTGCCCGGTGCTCTTCGTCATGGCGGTCAACGACGAGGGCCTGGAGGGGGCCAAGCGCTCGGCGGTGGAGGAGGCCCGCTCCCGCCTTTCCGCTCCGAGTGAGGCGGTCTTCGTCCCTGGCATCCACGATCTCCCGGTGCAGCGGCCGCGCGAGGTGGCGGATGCCATCTCGTCCTTCCTGGACCGGCGGCTCTAGAAGCTCCAGCCCCGCAGCTCGCGGGCCTGGAGGACCCCTGCCCCGCGCACTGCTCTCCAGCGTCAGGAGGGCGCACCTCGGGCCGGCCACGTCCACCCTGCAATCCCAGGACCGGTCGCAGTTCCGCGCCCGCTCCAGGCGGAGTCACATTGAGGGGACCCCATTGGTCAGTCCAGGTGTTGTGGACTACCGGCAGAGGGTCACCCCACTCGCGCAGGGGTGGGTTGTCCATCGGGTAGATCTGTCCGGCGGAGAGGTGGTTGGCGGCGCGCCCATCCGGGGAGAGTGGCTCTCGATTGGGGCTGTCGTCGCCATTCTCGATCGATATCCCCGACAAGGCCCCGCGACGCGTCCCTCCGCCCCCTCCAGGGCGCGCCCCGGCACCGGGTTCGCCGCTCCGGCGCCGGCTCCGCTAACCTTGACGGGTGCCCGGTTTTCCCTTCGCCGAGGTGGACCGCCTGCCGTTCACCTCAGACCCCGAGGCCGACCGGCTGCTGGTCCAGGAGCCGCTGGCGCTCCTCATGGGATTCCTCCTCGACCAGCAGGTGCCCCTCCAACGTGCCTTCTCCGCCCCCAAGGAGTTGCGGGACCGGGTCGGCTCCCTGGATGCGGAGGTACTGCTCCAACTTCCCCCCGGCACCCTCCAGGAGGCGTTCCGACGTCCCCCCGCCCTGCACCGCTTCCCGCAGATGATGGCGGCGCGGCTGGAGGCCGCGCTGCAGCTCCTGGTCAAGGAGTACGGAGGAGACCCGGCCCGGATCTGGGAGGGGGTGCCCGATGCCAGCGAGCTCCGGAAGAGGTTGCTGGCCCTCCCCGGGGTGGGCCCGATGAAGGCCGAGACTCTGCAGGCGCTGCTGGCTCTGCAGCTGGGGGTTAGGCCCCGGGGCTGGGAGGCGTGCCTTCCCGACCATCCGACCCTGGCCACGGTCCGCAGTGAGGAGGAGCTGCGCGGCTACCAGGCCCAGAAGCGGGCGCACAAGCTGGCGATGCGCTCGTGAGCGAGAAGGGGCTGCGCGAGCTGGCGGCGGCCGCCGACCGGGTGTGCCGTCTGCTCTGGGTGCTGCGGTCGGCCGAGCCCGAGATCCTGGAGCTGATCGAGAGGCGCGGATCCCATGGCTATGTGCACTACCTGACGAGCCGCCTCGGGCTCTTGCCGGAGTCGCGGTGGGCGGCCGTGGTGCGGATTGTGCCTCCATCGCTGGTCGAGCACCTCCTGCCCCGCTGCCGGGAGCTGGAGCCGAGCCGATACGTTGAGGAGGCGCTGGGGGCGGCCTCGGCCGCCCTGAAGCGTCGGCACCCCGATCCCCTCCCTTTCGGGATGGAGCGGTTGGGGCGAGGGGAGGTGCAGGGGGAGCTCGGGGCCGCCTTCGCCGCAGTTCCGCGAACCGGCGACCGGCAGCGGGACTTCCTTCTTGATTCCATGGCACTGCGCGAGGAGCGGAGCCACCTGCACTTCCGGTCCGGGGAGGAGGCCGGTTGGTCTGACCTCCAGCTGATGCTGGTCACCGCGGCCTTCAGGAGCAGGTCGCCCCTCAAGGTGGCGGCTCAGTTCCGCTGGCCCGAGGAGGAGGCCGAATCGGAGCTGGCCGCGCTGGCAGACCTGGGGCTCATGGACGGGGAGGGTGGGCTGACTCCCAAGGGCCGGGAGGCGCGGGAGGCGCTGGAGCGCGAGACCGACTCCCGGGTGGCGGCGGCGCTGGCCGCTCGGGGCGTCGCCGATGCCTCGGCCGAGATCTCCCGAATCGCGCCCTTGCTGCGGGAGGGCTGACCGTGGTTGCGACGGGAGCGTTACCCGGTGTCCCCGACGCCGGTTCTATCCTTGTGAAGGTCGCGGCCCCCATCTGCGGGCTGGAGATGGAAGATGCGCAGGATTAGGCTGGCCTGGGGTGGGTTGGGAGCGCTGGTGGTGGTGGCCCTGGCCGCCGACCTCTCCCTGGGATACGTCCAGAGCCACACCCTCTCCGGCCAGCTGAGCTCGACCAAGCTGCTGGTGTCCCGGGATGCCAGCCTCGGGCTCTCCACCCGGGAGGCCAACCAGCTCCAGGACAGGATCAGGGCCATCGACGTCTCCTCTTGGTGGGATCCCGCCTTCCTCGCACAAGGGCAGTCGCAGGCCCTGGGCAAGGTGCGGGCGGAGGCGGGCCATCTCTTCCGTCTGGCCCTTGAGCGCGACCGGGCCGCCGCCCACGCCACCCTCGCGGCCTATCTGCGCTACGTCTCCAGCAACTCGGCATGGCTCGCCGACCCGCCCGGCAGCCAGAAGCTCACCTCCGAGCTCAATTCGGCCAGCACCCCCGGGGCGCTGCTGGCCCTGGAGGCCCAGCTCGACCTCAACATGCAGCAGGCTCGAGCGGCTGTCAGGTCGGCTCAGGCCAAGGCGGCTGCCAGCGTGACCCTCGCCCAGGCCCCCGGGGGGCTCTTGCAGCAGGCCTCCGAACTGGAGGCGATCGCCTCCGCGGACAACCTCTCCAGCCTCGGGGTGCCGGCGGCGGCGGCGGCCCTGAGGGCGGTGCTGGCCACGGGCGCGACCGGGGCCAGCCAGAGCGCCGCCCTCACCACCAACCTCACGTCGCTCCGAGCCGAAATCGGCCTCAACGACCAGGTGGCGTCGCTCGACCACTCCGTCATGGACCTGGTGGACCAGGCTGCCGCCGAGCAGACGCCGGGCTCCAGCGGGTACCTCTCCCAGTACCAGTCTGAGCAGCCGGCGTTCACCGCCGCCCAGACGGCCACCCAGCTGGTCGCGGTCCAGGCAGCCCTCAACACCCTCCAGTCGGCAGCCCAGCTGAGCCTTTCCGCCGACTCCTGCGGCCACACCAGCCTCCCGGGCAAGTCGATCTACATCTCCCTCTCCCTGCAGGAGATGGTCTTCTACGACAACGGCTGTGCGGTGAACGCCACCCCCGTGACCACCGGCCGGCCCCTCCTCAGGACCCCGACCGGGACCTTCCACATCTTCGACAAGCAGTCGCCCTACGTCTTCATCTCCCCCTGGCCACCGGGCTCCCCCTTCTGGTACCCCACCAGCCCGGTTAACTGGGTTATGGAGTTCGACCAGGGCGGCTACTACATCCACGACGCTCCCTGGGAGCCAACCGCCCAGTACGGCCCGGGAAGTGAGAACGAGATCCCCGCAGCCAGCCATGGCTGCGTCCAGACCCCCGGTGCGGTGATGGCCTGGGCCTACCCCTGGACCCCCATGGGCACCCCGGTCGTGATCACTAGCTGAAGGCGGTGGACCCCGATCCGGGGAGGGAGGAGCCCTTCTCGCCCAGCCCGGCCCTGCTGGAGCAGCTCGCCTTTCGCAGCCAGCTCCGCTATTTCTTCCGCCGGGCGCTGACCGCTCTCGACGCCAGCGTGGCCGACCACGGCCTCTCCCCGATGGGATACCACGCGGTGCTGGTGCTGGGGGGGGCCGGGCCCCAAGGCATGTGGGAGCACGAGCTGGTGGACAACCTCAGCTCCAGCTCCGCCCACACCTCGGTACTCACCCGCCAGCTGGTGGCCCAGGGGCTGGTGGCTCGAGACCGGGAGGGCCCGGATCGGAGGCGGGTGACCCTATCTCTCACCTCTCATGGTTGGAGGGTCCTGGCCGCCATCGCCGAGGAGCACCAGCAGCGGCTCCACGAGCTGGTGGAGGGGTGGGACCCCAGGGCGTTCGAGGGGCTCTTGGAGCGGATCATGTCCGTCTACCTGGGGCTGGACGGGAGGGTGAGCGTGGAGACACTCCTCCCCACCGAGATCCCCTGAGGGCCAGGCCGATCACGGCCGCCGATAATTGGGGGAGGTCACGACCCGGTAGGGCAGCGCCCTCAAAGGGTGCCCCTGGTCGCGCCCCGCGACAGGAGGGGATTCATGCCCAGGCCTGAGATCCCGCCCTCCCTGAGGGCACAGATGGACGGACCGGCCTATCTCGGTCCCGGCACCTTCGCGAAGGTGGTGGGGATCACGGAGCAGGAGGAGCTGGACAGCTGGCGGCCGGATGCCGCCGTGGTCGGTGCTCCCTACGACGACTCCACCACCTACCGGCCGGGGGCGCGCTTCGGCCCCCGGGCGATCCGGGTGGCGAACTACCAGACGCCCGAGTGGCATCTGGACCTTGAGGTCTCCCCCTTCACTGACCTCACGGTGGTCGATTACGGGGATGCCGTCTGCCCCCCCGGCGATGTGCATGCCTCCCACGAGGCCATCCGCAAGAGGGTGTCGGAGGTGGCCAGCCGGGGGATCGTGCCCCTGGTGCTGGGGGGTGACCACTCCATAACCCTGCCCTCGGCGACCGCGGTGGCGGACGCGGTGGGCCGGGGGAGGCTGGGGATCGTCCACTTCGACGCCCACGCCGACACCGCCGCCGAGAGCTTCGGCAACCCGCTCTCCCACGGCACCCCGATGCGCCGGCTGGTGGAGTCCGGGGCGGTCCCCGGGCGCAACTTCGTGCAGGTGGGGCTGCGGGGCTACTGGCCCCCCAGGGACGTCTTCGACTGGATGCGCGCGCAGGGGATGCGCTGGCACCTCATGGAGGAGGTCTGGGAGGAGGGGATCGCGGAGGTGATGCGCCGGGCGGTGGCGGAGGCGCTCGACGGGCCGGAGCTGATCTACATCTCCGTCGACATCGACGTGCTGGACCCGGGGTTCGCGCCCGGGACGGGGACCCCCGAGCCGGGCGGGATGAGCCCGGCCGACCTCCTGCGCGCCGTCCGCCAGGTGGCGCTCTCCACCACGGTGGTGGCCATGGACGTGGTGGAGGTGGCGCCGGCCAACGATCCGGCTGAGCTGACCGCCCAGAACGCCAACCGCTGCCTCACCGAGCTGCTCTCCGTTCTGGCCCACAAGAGAGTCCACGGATCGGGAGGGGTGCCCGAGGGCTGAGACACCGGGAGGCCGCCGGTCTCCGAGCCGTGCCTGCCCCCCGGGGCCGCCGGCGACCGGCGGTCAGCCGCCGAACATCCGGCGGACCCGCCGCCAGAGGACTCCCAGCAGCAGGGAGAGGGCGCCCACGGAGCTCTCCTTGGGCGCCGGCTGTGGCGGTGCGCTGCTGCCGGGCGCCTCGTGGAGCGGCTCCTGGGCCAGGGTCTGCTCCAGGCAGGTGGCGAACTGGGAGAGCAGGCGGTCGGCGACGTCCTGCATCAACCCTCGCCCGAACTGGGCCACCCTCCCGGTGATGGCCACGTCGGACTCGATAGTTCCCAGGGATCCGCCCTCGCCGTCCTCGCTCACCGTCATGGTGATGGTGGCGGAGGCGGTCCCCGCCCCCTGGGGGTCGCGCCCCTCGCCCCGCATGACCAGCCGCCGGGCCGCCCGGTCCACCTCGAGCACCGACATGACGCCGTCGTACTTCACGGTGACCGGGCCCACCTTGACAGTGACCCGGCCCTTGTAGGTGCGCTCATCCGTCCGCTCCTGGATGGAGGCTCCCGGTAGGCAGGGCGCGATCCTCTCCAGGTCCTCCAGCAGGGGCATCAGGAGGTCCGGAGCGATCGGGAGCTTGAGGGTGTTCTGCAGCAGCAAGTGCGGCCTCCTGTGAGGTTGATGGCACCGCGATGATCCCAGAGGGGGGCGGTGGGCCGCCAGCCCCGGCGTCAGTTGGCGGGCTCGACCCGGTCCTCGGGCGCCCGCACCCGGAACACCAGCCACCCGCCCAGGACCAGCGCCAGCGCGAAGAAGCCGAAGATCAAGGGGAAGCCGAGGTTGTGGCGCAGGCCGTTGCCGTAGTCCAAGAGGGGCCCGGCGATGGCGGTGGCCAGAATTCCCGAGCCGGCGGTCGCCAGATTGGAGATCCCCATGTAGCGCCCCGCCGCACCCTCCGGAACCAGGTCGGCCACGAAGGCCCAGTCGACTGAGAGAAGCATGCCGAAGGCCGCGCCCACCAGGGCACCCAGCAGGTAGACCTCGGGGAGCGAGTTGGCCAGGATCAGCCCCGCCGTCCCCACCGCGCCCAGCCAGCAGGCGGCCCGGACCACAGCGCGCCGACCGACGCGCTGAGAGTAGCGGGCGGCCGGCAGGGTCACCACGATCGCCAGCACCACTACCACGGCCAGCAGGACCGAAGTGGCTCCCGAGGCGCGGTCGGCCACCGCGCTGCCTGATCCCGGGAAGTAGTAGGCCTTGATGTACAGCAGGGCGAAGTCGGTGAGCCCGGCGATGCCCATCAGGGCCAGCAGGCGGGAGCCGAGGAGCCAGGTGAAGTCCGGGTCCCTCCGGGGGCGGAAGCTGAAGATGCCGAGCAGGGCCCGGCGGCGGCTGGCCAGCGGCTGCCGGGCCGGGGAGTCGGGCACAAGCCACAGCGTCACGGCAAGGGTCAGCACCAGGACCACGCCGGCGCTGGCCAGCGCCAGCTGGACATGCCCCAGGGCGATCAGTTGGCCGGTGAGAAGGAAGCCCAGGGCGGTCCCCACAAAGACAGCCATCCCATAGTAGCCGGCGGCTCGGCCGCGCTCGCCGCTGGGCACCTGGTCGGGGAGCAGCCCCTGGTAGGCGCCCTCCGCCGTGTTGGAGCAGACCTGGAGGGCGCAGTAGGGGAGGAGGAGGGCGGCGTAGCTCCCGGCGAGGGCAAGGCCCAGAAGGCAGAGCAGGTCGCCCAGGGTGCCCGCCAGGATGTAGGGCTTGCGCCGGCCCCAGCGGACCCGGCAGCCGTCCGACAGCGCGCCCGCCGCCGGCTGGACCAGGATGGCCAGCACCGCCCCGGAGACCGACACCGCGCCCAGGGCCAGCCCGCGGTGGGCGGCGGGGACCAGCTGGATTATGAGGCGGGGGAGGATGAGGGCCCCCATACCCTGCCAGAGGTAGTTGATCGCCAGCCAATAGGCGGACAGGGCCAGCAGCCGGGAGGCCGAGAACCGCACCGTGATCCGCGCGGCGGGCTGGGCGGCGCTCATGCGGGAAGGCTGGCGCGCGCGCTCCGGTCTGTCAAGCGTCTGGGGCGGCCCGTCTCCCGCCGGCGGGCGCGGGTGGGGAGCCTACCCGGCCAGCTCCAGCGCCCCTCCGAACTGACTCTCGTACAGGTCGCGGTATACCCCCGGCCGGGCCATCAGCTCCTGGTGCGAGCCCTGCTCGGCGATTCGCCCCTCCTTCATGACCACGATGGTGTCAGCGTTGCGGATCGTGGAGAGCCGGTGGGCGATGACGAAGCTGGTGCGCCCGTGGCGCAGCCGGGCCATCGCCTCCTGGATCAGAACCTCGGTGCGGGTGTCGACGCTGCTGGTGGCCTCGTCCAGGATCAGGATCGGGGGATCGGCCAGGAAGGCGCGGGCGATGGTCAGCAGCTGGCGCTGGCCGGCGGAGATGTTGGTGGCGTCCGCATCCAGGAGGGTGTCGTAGCCGCCGGGGAGGGTGCGCACGAACTGGTCCACGAAGGCGGCCCGGGCGGCCTCGATCACCTCCTCCCGGCTGGCGCCCGCGCGTCCATAGGCGATGTTCTCGAGGATCGTGCCGGCGAACAGCCAGGTGTCCTGGAGGACCATGCCGAAGCGCCCGCGGACCGAGTCGCGCGACAGGAGCGCCGAGTCCACCCCGTCCAGGTAGATGTGCCCGGAGTCGATGTCGTAGAAGCGCATCAGGAGGTTCACCACCGTGGTCTTGCCGGCCCCGGTCGGTCCCACGATGGCCACGGTCTCTCCCGGCTGGACCTCCAGGGTGAAATCCTCGATCAGGGGCCGGTCGGGCTGGTAGCGGAAGCCGACGTGGTCCAGAAGCACGTGGCCGAGCGCCTGGGGTGCCGCGACGGTGTCCGCCGCGGGCTTCTCCTCCTCGGCCGCCAGGAACTCGAAGACCCGCTCCGCCGAGGCCAAGCCGGACTGCAGCATGTTCATCTGGCTGGCGATCTGGCTGATGGGGTTGGTGAACTGCCGTGAGTACTGGATGAAGGCCTGGATGTCGCCCAGCGACATCGAGCCGGTGACCACCCGGTAGCCCCCCACCGCGGCGATCGTCACGTAGTTGAGGTTGGCGAGGAAGAACATGGTCGGTTGGATGATCCCGGAGAGGAACTGGGCTCGGAAGCTGGGCTCGTACAGCGCCTGGTTCTGGCGCGAGAACTCCCCCAGCGTGCTGCGGCTGCGCCCGAACACCTGGACCAGCGCGTGCCCGGTGTGGGTCTGCTCCACCAGCGAGTTGACGGTCCCGGTGCGTTCCCACTGGTGGCCGAAGTGGACCTGCGAGCGCCTCGCGATCAGCAGGGTGGCCCCCAGGGAGAGGGGAACGGTGATCAGCGACACCGCGGCCAGGAGCGGGCTCAGCAGCAGCATCATCACCAGCACTCCGAGGATGGTGAGGATCGAGGTGAGCAGCTGGCCCAGACCCTGCTGGATGGTGGTGGTCAAGTTGTCGATATCGTTGGTCACCCGGCTGAGCAGGTCCCCGTGAGGGTGGCTGTCGAAGTACCGGAGCGGGAGCCGGGTCAACTTGGCCTCGACGTCGCGGCGCATCCCGAAGATCGTCCTCTGCGCAACCCCGGCCATGATGTACCCCTGGCCCCAGGAGAACGCCGCCCCGACCAGGTAGAGGAGGGCGGTCAGGCCGAGCAGCGCCCCGAGCTGGTTGAGGTCGATCCCCCGGCCGGGCACGGCGGAGGTCCCCTGCAGCAGCTGGGCCAGCTGGGTGTGTCCGTGGGTTCTGAGGTAGGCCTCGGCCTGGTGCAGGGTCATGCCTTTGGGCAAGGTCTTGCCCAGCACGCCGTCGAAGATGACGTTGGTGGCGCTGCCGATGAGGCGGGGCGCGATCACCACCAGCGCCACCCCGGCGGAGGTGAGGACGGTTGCCAACACGATGGCGAGGGCTTCCGGGCGCAACCGGGCCATCAGCTGGCGCAGGGTGGCCCGCAGATCCCTCGCGCTCTGGGGCGGGCCCGGCATCATCATCCCCATCCCGCGCGGCCCACCTCCCCGCGGCCCGCCGCCCGGCCCCCTCATCATGCCGCCGCCTCCTCTCCGAGCTGGGAGGTCACGATCTCCCGGTAGGCGGGGCAGGTGCCGAGGAGTTCCCGGTGGCGGCCGACGCCGACCACCTTGCCGGCGTCCAGGACCACGATCTGGTCGGCGTCCAGGATCGTGCTCACGCGCTGGGCCACGATCACCACAGTGCTCTCCATGGTCTCGTCGCGCAGCGCCGCCCGGAGGCGGGCGTCGGTGGCCGCGTCCAGCGCCGAGAAGCAGTCGTCGAAGAGGTAGATCAGCGGCCGGCGCACCAGCGCCCGGGCGATCGAGAGCCGCTGGCGCTGTCCTCCCGAGACGTTGGTGCCCCCTTGGTCGATGGGGCAGTCCAGCTGCCCGGGCATGGCGGCCACGAAGTCTCGGGCCTGGGCGATCTCCAGCGCCCGCCAGAGCTCGGCGTCGGTCGCCGACTCGCGGGCGAAACGCAAGTTGTCGCCAACCGTCCCGGAGAAGAGGTAGGCCTGCTGGGGGACCAGCCCGATCCCCTGCCAGAACTCCTCGAGCGGCTGCTCGCGCACGTCCACCTCGTCCACCAGCACCCGCCCCGAGGTGGGGTCGTAGAACCGCGCGATCAGCCCCAGCAGGGTCGACTTCCCCGACCCGGTGCCACCGATGACCGCCGTCGTCTGGCCCGGTAGTAGTTCCAGATCGAGCTCGGAGAGGACCGGCGACTCCCCGCCGGGATAGGCGAAGGACACCTGCCTGAGGGTCACCTCACCCCGCCGGGCACGGGGTGACCGGGGGGATTCAGGGGAGGCGAGGGCGGGGTGAGTCGACAGCACCTCCCGAACCCGGTCGGCGCTGGCCTGGGCCCTGGGCACCAGGATCACCATCATCACGGCCATGAGCACGGACATGAGGATCTGGAGGATGTAGGCCAAGAAGGCGGTCAGGTTCCCGATGGGCATCTGGCCCCTGCCGATCAGCCCTCCCCCGAACCAGAGGACCGCGACGCTGGTGAGGTTCATGATCCCCATGAGGGCGGGCAGGGCCAGGACGAAGATCCGGTTGACCCTCAGCCCGGTGGAGGTGAGGTCGGAGTTGGCCGCGAAGAAGCGCTGGCTCTCGGAGTCGTTGCGGACGAAGGCCCGGATGACCCTCACCCCGGTGATCTGCTCCCGCAGCACCTGGTTGATCCGGTCGATCTTCACCTGCATCGCCTGGAAGAGCGGGACCGCCCGCGACAGCATGAGGGAGATCACGACCGCCATCAGCGGCACCGCCACCACCAGGACCAAAGAGAGCCTCACGTCCTCGTTGAGGGCCATGAAGATCCCCCCGACCATCATGATCGGGGCCCCCACCATGAGCGTCAGGGCCATCTGCAGGAAGATCTGGATCTGCTGCACGTCATTGGTGTTGCGGGTGATGAGCGAGGGGGTGCCGAAGTGGTTCATCTCCCGGGCTGAGAACGCCATGACTCGGGTGAAGATGGCGCCCCTGAGGTCTCGGCCCACCCCCATCGAGACCCTGGAGGCGTAGTAGACGGCGAACACCGCCACCGTCCCCTGGGCCAGGGTGAGGGCGAGCATCACGGCGCCCGTCCCCCAGATGTAGCCCACATCCCCCTTGGCGATGCCGTTGTTGATGATGTTGGCCGTCAAGTTGGGGAGGTAGAGCCCCACCGCCGTCTGCAGGGCGGTCAGCAGCACCACCACCGCGACCTGGCGGCGGTACGGGGCCAGGTCGTCCCGCATCAGCCGTAGGAGATTCATGGGCGCCCCCGCCCGGGGGCGGCAGCCATAGACTCCGGGCAGGTCATCACCCGAACTCTAAGCCGGGTGCTGTGCCAGGTGCGCCCGATGAGCGCACCTCAGCGGAGGACCAGGTGGAGTCCGCTGCGGGGGAGCTCCCAGTAGGGGGTTCGGCTGGTGTCGAGAGCCCGCACGGCGGCGCTCGTGACGATGATCCCCAAATGTCCCTGGAGGAGGCGCCCCGCCTGGCCTGGGGGGTCTTCGGCCCCCGGGAAGCCGACTGTCGCCCCGTCGTCGACCACTCCCAGATCGGAACTCAGCTCGAGGGCCAGGAGGTCGGCGGCATCCCAGAGGTCCGCCTCCGCCACCAACCGGCTCAGTTCCTGCCAGGGGGGGAGCCTGAGGGTCACCTCGGCGCGCTCCTCATGGGCCGGGGCGCAGACCTCAAGCCAGGCCGGGCAGCCCAACCAGATGAGGGGTTCCCCGTGGAGCTGAGGCGTTCCACTTCCGCTGCCGATGGCATACCGCTCCCGTCCCGGGTCGGCAGTGACCCGGGGAGGGGCGCCGAGCGAGGCGCGGGCTCGGGCCCCGATCCACGGTCCGGCAGTCCTGACCACGCTGAGCGAGATCGTGGTCTCGCCGGCGGTCGGGAGGCAGCAGGACCAGTGCGGCCCCTGGTCGGCGGATCCGGACACAGCTGGCACCACCACCCGATCGTACGCGGCAGCGAGGGCCGCCTCCTGGCTCCACATCCCCGGGCCACCACGGCGGCCGCAGCCGCGGTACCCTTGGCAGGCGCCCGGCGGTGCCGCCACGCTGCGGTCCTGGCCGCCGGTGGTTGCGGAGGCAGAAGTCGTGAGCGCACAGCTAGAGGGGCCGCCCCGGGCACCTGAGTATCGCGAGACCCTCTTGGAGGGGGTCGACCACATCGAGTTCTTCGTGGGCAACGCCCGCCAGGCCGCTCACTTCTACCGGTCGGCCTTCGGCTTTGACGTGGTGGGCTACTCCGGGCCCGAAACCGGGGTGCGGGACCGGGCCTCATATGTCCTGCGTCAGGGTGAGGTGGTGCTGGTGATGACCGCCCCCCTGGGACCGGATGGGGAGGTCGCCGACCACGTGCGCCGCCACGGGGACGGGGTCCGCACCCTGGCCTTTCAGGTGGAGGACGCGGGAGCGGCCTTCCAGGACGCGGTGGCCCGGGGGGCCCGTCCGGTCGCCGAGCCCCACGCCGTGGAGGATTCCGAAGGAGCGGTGCGGCTGGCCACGGTGCGGACCTTCGGTGACACCGTGCACACCTTCGTGGAGCGGGATGAGTACCAGGGCGTGTTCCTCCCCGGCTACCGAAGGGAGTTCAAGGCCGGCTCCGACTCCGGCCTCCATCTGGTCGACCACTGCGTCTGCAACGTGGAGCTCACCAGGATGGACGAGTGGGTTGCTTGGTACAACCGGGTCTTCGGCTTCGACGTGTTCCAGGAGTTCGACGAGCAGGACATCGCCACCCAGTACTCGGCCCTGCGCAGCAAGGTTGTCCGGGGGGGGCGAGGCGGGAGCATTACCTTCCCCATCAACGAGCCGGCCAAGGGGTTGAAGCGCTCCCAGATCGACGAGTACCTCGACTACTACCACGGCCCGGGAGTCCAGCACATCGCCCTGCACACGGGGGACATCGTGGAGACCGTCGGCTGGCTGCGCCGCCAGGGAGCGGAGTTTCTCGCCGCCCCCCGGGCCTACTACGAGTCGCTGCCGGACCGCATCGGGGACATCGATGAGGACCTGGAGAAGCTGCGCGAACTCAACATCCTGGTGGACCGTGACGAGCACGGCTACCTGCTCCAGATCTTCACCCGCCCGGTGGAGGACCGGCCCACCCTGTTCTTCGAGGTGATCCAGCGGAAAGGCTGCCGCGGCTTCGGCAAGGGGAACTTCCAGGCCCTGTTCGAGGCCATCGAGCAGGAGCAGGCCGCCCGGGGCAACCTCTGACTCCAAGGTCTGCCGGGAGAAGGTGAGGGTGGCGGCCCAGCACGGGGAGGCGGTTCGGGGGCCGCTTGCGGTCGTCGAGGCGCGCCGCGAGATGGTCTCCGCCGTCCCGCCGCTCGGCTCTGAGCTGGTTCCCGTGGGGGCCTCCCTGGTGGGGCGCTACCTCACCAGCCCGGTCACCGCGCGGGTCACCCTGCCACCCTTCGCCGCCAGCGCCATGGACGGCTACGCGGTTCGGGCCGGGGATGTCCCTCGGGTGCCGTTCGCCCTTCCCGTGCGCGGTGAGATGCAGGCGGGCAGCCCCCCGGACTCGCTGGAGCTGGCTCCCGGTACCTGCGCCAAGGTGATGACCGGAGCGCCCCTTCCCGTCGGGGCCGACTCGGTCGTCCCCTATGAGTGGACCGATCGCGGGTCTGAGACTGTCCTGATCCACGAACGTCCCCGGCGTGGCAACGCTGTGCGAAGAGCCGGAGAGGACCTCAGCCCGGGAAGGGAGGTGCTGCCAAAGGGCCGGCGGCTGCGCGCCGTGGACCTGGCCCCGCTGGCGGCCAGCGGGCAGGGAGAGGCCGAGGTGGGCCGGCGGCCGCAGGTGGCAGTGGTCACCACCGGTGACGAGATCCGCCCGGCGGGGTCCTCCCTCGGCCCCGGGGAGATTTTCGACACCGCGGGGCCGGCGCTGGAGGCGCTCGTCGTGCATGCCGGGGGGCGGGTCGCACGCCGCGCTACGGTAGGGGACGATCCCCTCCTGGTCCGCCGGGAGCTGGAGGCGGCAGCCGAGGTCGCCGACCTCCTGGTCACCGTGGGCGGGGTCAGCATGGGCGACCACGACCACGTCCGGGCCACGGTAGAGGCCCTCGGGCAGCTGCAGTTCTGGCGCGTGGCCATGCGCCCGGGCCGTCCCTTGGCCTTCGGCCGCTTCGGGAGGGCCGCCTTCCTGGGGTTGCCGGGGAACCCGGTCTCCGCCTCGGTCACCTTCATTCTCTTCGGGATGCCGCTCCTGGCGGCGCTGCAGGGGGTGGCCGACCCCGACCCCCGGACGGTGGCCGTCGAGCTCTTGGAGGACGTCGAGAAGCCTGAGGGGCTGGAGACCTTTCCCCGGGCCACCCTCCGGGCCCGCCCGGGGCGGCTGCCGGGGGCGAGGGTCGCAGGGAATCAGAGCAGCGGCGTCACCCTGTCCCTGGCGCGGGCCGACTGCCTTTTGTGTCTTCCCGCCAAGGGGGCGTCGGTTGCCAGGGGATCCATCGTGGCGGCCATCCCCCTCCCCTGAGGTGTTGTCCTCAGTCCAGCTCCAGATCCTCGCCGGCCGGGCCGGCCGCCGCGGCGCTGCTCACGGCGAGCTCCAGCACCCGAAGTCGCCCCTCGCGGGAGAGGCCGGCTGCGGCCCGGCCCGCAAGGTATGCCGCCAGGGGGGCGTAAGGGCGCGCGCCGGACACGTGGGCGGTTTCTCCGGCCAACTTCAGCACCAGTTGGGCCTCATCGGCGTGGAGGACCGAGTCTCCAGCTCCTAGGGACTTCAGATAGCGGTCGAACCAGCGGTTCATCTCACTCCTCCCATCTGCCCGCGGCCAGGCCCACTGCAACCGCCAGCTCCCTCGGGGTGTCGCAATCGGTGAAGGAGGCCCCGACCGGGTCCAGGCGGCGCCACTCCGGCTCCGAGACCTCATGGACCCGGACCAGGGCGAGCGCCGCGCGCATCGACGGCCCTCGGGCAGACCCGCGCCGCCCCGCCCCCTCCAGCCGCGCCAGTGCCCGGGTCCGGTAGACGGCGAACATCGCCTCCGGCCCCCGACTGGTTACCGGGACCACCACGTCGGCCTCCGGGTCGGCCGCCGCCAGCTCCAGGAGATGGGCGGCCAGCTGTGGCTCGGGGCAGGGGAGGTCGGCGGCGACGACCAGGGCCAGCTCGGTCTGGCATTCGGCCAACCCTCCGAGCAGACCGGCGAGCGGCCCCGCGAAGGCGGGATGGTCGGCCACCGTCCTGGCGGGCAGGCCGTAGGTCTCAGGGGCCGCCACCAGACACTCGCGCGCCCCCCCGCCGAGCCGGCGGTGGATCTGGTGGATGATGGGCGGGTCCTGGGGTCCGGGGAACGGGATCGCCGCCTTGTCCCTTCCCATCCGGGAGCTCCGGCCGCCGGCCAGGATCAGGAGCGAGAA
>JAJZGN010000135.1 GCA_021798435.1 bacterium
AAGGCAGCCGGCGAGTGCGACCCGCTGCCGCTCCCCCCCTGAGAGCTCTGACAGCTGCCGCCGCCGGAGGTGGGCCACCCCCATCGCCTCCATGGCGGTCTCCACGCGGCGGACCATCGCCTCCCGGGTGATGCCCAGGCCGGCGGGGCCGAACGCCACC
Source organism: bacterium (assembly GCA_021798435.1). Classification (GTDB taxonomy): domain Bacteria; phylum Chloroflexota; class Dormibacteria; order Aeolococcales; family Bog-877; genus JAJYXT01. Next base: position 161 of record JAJZGN010000135.1, read on the forward strand.
TCCTGGGCCACCACCGGCATGACCAGCTGCTGCTCCGGCTCCTGGAACAGCAATGCCACCCGCCGCGAGAGGTCCCGGGGGCGCGCCTCCCGCAGCGAGCCGCCCAGGATGGACGCCTCGCCGCTGACCCGGCCGCCGTAGAAGTGGGGCACCAGCCCGTTGAGGGCACGGAGCAGGGTGCTCTTTCCGCTCCCGGAGGAGCCGGTCACAAGGCTCACGCCGGGCAGAATCTCCAGACTGACCGGACCCAGCGCCCACCCTCGGCTGTCCGGGTAGGCGTAGGCGAAGTGCTGGAACTGGGCCAGGGGGGTCATCGGAACGCGGCGGGCACCAGCAGCGCCGCCGCCGCCAGGGTGGGGAGCAGGGCGAGGGAGGGCGGCTGGAGGGTGGGATAAGGCTGCCAACCCCCCAGGGTTCCGGTGATCAGAGAGACGGCCGCCAGACCGATGGAGACGGCCGCGGCGGCCAGGGTCACCCGGTCACCGAGAGAGGTGGCCAGCGGTGCCACCCGGGTCCTGGGGCCGGTGCCCAGCCCGCGCGCCTCCATCGCCTCCGCCAGGAGGACTGAGCCCTCCATGGCGGTGAGTAGGGCCGGGACCGCCACCGCCCGCCAGGAGCGGGGCCCGCGGGGCCGCCATCCCCGCATCGCCTGCGCCTCCCGAACCTGGGCGAAGGCGCCGCTCAGGCGCGGGAGCAGGGTGACGGAGGCGCTGAGGGCGGCGCTGGTGCGGCGCAGCTGGGGCGGGAGGGCGTCCAGCAGCTCCTGCCCCTCAACCCCGTGGCTGAGCACCGCCGCGGCCAGCAGCGCCGCCAGGAGCCCCACCGCGATGTCGGCCCCGTACACCAGCCCCTCCAGGGTCAGGGGGCCGCCCACCGCCGGGAGTAGCGGCGGGAGGGAGATCAGGACCGTAGCGCCGGTGTGGCTCAGGACGAAGTTGAGCAAAATCGCCGTGCCGCCGGCCACCAGGAGCCAGTAGGGGCGGCGCCGGCGCGCACCGCTCCTCCGCCGCGCCAGGTAGACGGCGGCCACCGCTCCCAGGACCATGAGCCGGTACAGGGGATCCTCCGTTCCCAGAGAGAGGAGCAGGACCGCCGCCACCCAGGCGAGGAGAGAGCGGGCGCGCATTTCGCCTCAGCCGGCGAGCGGCGGCCGAGGTGGGGGTGGGGGGGAGCCGGCACCGAAGTGCCAGCCGATCGCCTGCCCGGCTTTGAAACTGAGGTCCGAGATTCCCTTGCTGGCGGCCCTCCAGGGCCCCTTCCCGGTCCAGGTGTAGAGCGCCCAGTAGGGCTGGCCCGAGGCGAAGCAGGAGGTGTAGGCGACGGGCACCTCAGCGATCTGGCAGACGGCGTCGCCGAAGCTGAAGTGCTGGAGGGCGAACTCGATTCCGCTCCGGCGCATCAGTGCCTCGCCGCTGAGGCTTCCCCCGGGGAGCTGAACGCAGCTGTCCACCACCTTGCCGGTCTGGAGCTCCACCACCACGTCGGCCTGCCCGCTGGGGCCGCAGGCGGTGTGGTTGGGGCCAGTCCGGGCGCTGGCTCCACATCCCGCCACCAGGATTCCCAGAAACACCGGGACCAGAGTCGCGCTGGCCCAACGAGACGAGAGCATCGCCTCTTCCTCCCGACGGCAAGGTGAAGACCCCAACGCGAGAGCTGGGCCTGCCGTCGAGGGCCGTCCTTCCCGTGGCGCGCGGGGGTACGCATCACCCCCGGGGCCGGTCTCCTGGCTTGCGGATCGGCGTCCTGGGTCCGCCTTCCCGGGGATCACCCGGTGGCCGCTGGACCTCGACTCCCCGCTCACAGTTGCGCGACAGCTCCGGACTTGGGACGGATCCCGCACCGGATTCCCATTCGCCTCGGGGGCTATTCGGTTGTCCCGGCCATGATAAGGCGCCGCTGTGGCGGGCCGTCCGGGTGCCGGCCTCAGCCTTCCACGTCGAGGTCGGTGGCCTGGGCGGCGTGCACCCGGAAGAGGAGCTTGTGCATCTGCCGGGTCAGCTGGAGCCGCTCCTCCTCGAGCCGGTGGCGGCGCCGCCCCTGGTGAATGAGGTTGAGTGTGCCCCCGGCGGCGATGCAGGCCCCGACGTCACTGGTGACGTTGGTGTAGTTGCCGCCGATCAGCTCCGCCTTGGCGCTCACCGCCAGCCCCAGGAGCGGGAGCACCACCAGGTAGATCCCCAGGCCGAGGAGGAATATCACGTGGGCCTTGCTGGAGAGGATCCGCGGGACATAGCCCAGGATGTGGTCGAACCGGGACTCCGGAGTCGCGAGGCTCGCCAGGGAGTCGAACTGGCTGTCGGTGCCGACCTGGTCTTCGGGCACGGAGGTCTCCTCCGCGGCGTGGCCCCCCGGCGGAGGGCACCGTCAACCGCCGCTCAGGTCCGCAATCCTAAGTCGGCGGGACCCGGGAGCGGCCGCATGTCAGTAGAAGACCTTGGCCAGCTCGTAGAGGTCCTCGGGGACTCGGCGCTGGCTCTCGACCACGGCGGCGATCTCCGCCACGGCCACGGCGTCCCCTCGCTTCACCGGAATCTTGCCGAAGGCGCCCTGGACCGCCAGGTCGTAGGCCGCGGCGCCGACCCGGGTCGCCCAGATCCGGTCGTACGCGGTGGGGGCCCCGCCCCTCTGGGTGTACCCGAGGACCGTCACCCGGGCCTCGAACCCCGTGGCCCCCTCCAACGCCTCCGCCAGCTGGGCGCCGATCCCGCGCCGGCTGAGGAGAGCGTGGCCGAACTGGTCTCGCGCCTCCGGGGCGGCCTCGAAGTCGGCCAGCCCGCCCACGGTGGCTCCCTCCGCCACCACCACGATGGAGAAGTCCCGTCCTCGGGTCCGTCGGCCCCGCAGGTGGTGGGCGATCTCTGCGAGCTCGACCGGGAACTCGGGGATGATGATCATGTCGGCCCCACCCGCCAGTCCGCCCATCACCGCGACCCAGCCCGTGTCGCGGCCCATGACCTCGACCACCATCACCCGGTGGTGGGCGGCCGCGGTGGTGTGGAGGCGGTCGAGCGCCTCGGTCACAATGGCCACCGCGCTGTCGAACCCGATGCAGTACTCGGTCACCTGGAGGTCGTTGTCCATGGTCTTGGGCACGCCGACCACCGGGAGCCCCTGAGCGGCGAGCGCTCCCGCCACCGACAGGGTGTCGTCACCCCCCATGGCCACCAGGGCGTCCAGTTCGAGCTCGCTGATCCGGGAGGCGACCTGGGCGAGACTCCCCTGGCTCTTGAGGGGATTGACCCGGGAGGTGCCCAGCATGGTGCCCCCGACGGCCAGGATCCCGGAGACCTCGTGAGGGTCGACAAGGCGCGTCTGATGAGGTTCCACCAGCCCCGCCCACCCGTTGCGCACCCCGACCACCTCGGCGCGGTCCGCCTGGGCCCTGCGCACCACGGCGCGGATGGCCGCGTTGAGCCCCGGAGCATCGCCGCCACCGGTCAGGATTCCGAGCCGCATAACCTCACTCCCCACGCGCCCAACTTCCTTCCAGGGCAGGATACCGCCGGCCCGGCGAGAGACCCTTCCGCTAGGTGATTACCCGCAGGAGAGGCCGCGGGAATCGCCCTGGGATCCGCCGGCCCCCGGGGCCAACATGGATCACAGCCATCCGAGCAGAGAAGTTAGGAGCAGTGATGAAGGCGAAAGTGGACCGGCGGGAGGCGGCGGAACCGGGGATGTGGGTCCTTGGGACCCTTATGGTGGCGGCGCTGGCGGCGGCCGCAGTCCTGATCGGGGGCTTCGCGACCGGCTTTGGCGGCCACCTCAAGGTCACCCAGACGGCGGTCCCGGTCAGCAGCACCTCGGGCACCACATCGGCGACTCTGAACCTCACGATCGTGACCGGGGAGATGATGGGGCAGGGTGCCCAGGGCCCCGCCTACGTGCCGTCTGACTTCACCGTGCCGGCCCACTCCACGGTCAAGGTGACGGTCACCGACTTCGACAACGCCACTCCCCTCACGGGGGCCCTCACCAAGTACGCCAAGGTGACCGGGACCGTGGGCGGCGTGATGACCGTCCAGGGGATCAACCCGGTGGCCCCCAACACCACCGTGGGCGCCCCCAGGACCATGAGCCGTCTAGCTCCCGGCCTGGTCGGCCACACCCTCACCATTCCCCGTCTCGGGATCAACGTGCCCATGGCCGGCCAGTCGCAGATCACCTTCTACATCAAGACCGGCAAGCCCGGCGTTTACCAGTGGCAGTGCATGGACCCCTGCGGCTCCGGCGACAGCGGACTGGGCGCCCCCATGGGGGAGGAGGGGTACATGGCCGGAACCATGACGGTGGCCGGCTGAGGACGTCCCGAGGGGGACGGGTGTGGGAGCCCCGAGGAGGGGGGTGAAATCGCCCTTCGCGACCGGACCGGGAGCAGGCCCCGACAGGGGCCCCTCCCGGTCACTGGCATCACCGGAGGTGCGCGGAGTTGACCCCTGCCGCGCCGCGCAGCTATCTCGCCGGGGCCCACATCTCCTCGGGCGGCTCAGCTCAGGTGAGGATGGAAGCGGCGGGCCTGGACTTCGACGGGTCCGCACTCGGCGATCCCCCGCTACCGGGGGCGGCGGACCTGATGGCCGCGGCGCTGGCCGCCTGCCTGTCCAAGAACCTGGAACGCATCTCCAGGGTCCTCAGCTTCCCCTACCAGCGGGGCCGGGTCACTGTAGGGCTGGAACGGGAGGACGTGCCCGCCGAACCGTTCGCGCGGCCTACCTGGTGGAGGTGACGACGCCGGAGCCGGACGATCGGCCCCAGTAGCTCCCCCGCGAGCTCCGAAAGGACGGCATCATCACCCACCCCCTGGCCGCCGGCTGTGAGCTCTCCGGCGAGCTGGGCGGACGGCTGCGGGGGTGGGTGGGGACAGACTCGAGACCTTCGGCCCCCGCGAACCCCCGGGATCCGCCCCTCGTAACTGGGGCAGGTCGGCCAGCGTTCCTGGGGCGTGGCACGGTGGCGGTGGGCGGCCCTGGTGCTCATCCTCAGTGGCTGCGCGGCGGCTCCCCGGCCACTTCCTATCGCCACCAGGCCCCTGATGGTCCTGGTCCGCGCATCCGGTCTTTCCTACTCGTATCCCTCGGGATGGTCGACGGAGAGTTCAGGCTTCCCGAGCAGCTTCACCTTCATGGTGGCCGCGATCAGCAACCAGCGGCTTAGGAACCCCTGCTTCCACCACGGGAATGTCTACGGTTGCGGCCAGCCCCTGGGCAACCTGCAGCCGGCGGCGATGCTCGTCGAGTGGTGGGAGAACGGCGCTCCGCGGTGGCTGCTCGCCGACCAGCCCGGATCGCCAATCTCCGTGGACGGGCTCCCGGCCAAGATGGAGCAGGGAGCCAG
>JAJZGN010000136.1 GCA_021798435.1 bacterium
GGGGCAGCACCTCGCCCACCCGAACCGCTCGTCCCACCGGCCGCCTGGTCTCGGCGGCGGCCACGCATACCCGCACCAGACCGTCCCGGACGTAGAGGCGGGAGGTCTCGCCGGTCTGGTCCCTCAGCTCCTCGAGCCGCGGCCGGGCCAGCTCCTGGAGGCTCGGGGCCGAGGCCAGCCGCGCCGCGCTCCAGCGCACCAGCCGGGCGCCGGGTCGATAGCACTCGCCCCGGCGTTCCAGGAATCCTAGCTCGGTGAGGCTGGAGATCAGCCGAGAGCAGGTGGACGGAGGGAGGCGGGTGCGGCGGCGGAGCTCACCAAACCCCAGCTCCGGCTCCGCCGGGCTGAAGCAGTCCAGGAGGTCTCGGGCCTTGCCCAGGACCAGGATCCGCTCTGAGCTGGCTGCCATCGCCTCCCCGGGGTTGCGTTGCGCTGTTCCGCATCGTAGCATGACAACCACCATGCGGAACAAGCCGCGCCGGTGTGGGGTCACCTTTCGGGAAGGGCTGGCAGGGGCGACTCGCGGCAACGGGAGGGGATGAGCGCGATGCCCGAGCCGCTCCGCGCCCCCTTGGTGGCTGACGTGTTCCTCCGGGATGGCCTCCAGGCGGTCGACCGGGAGCGGGCGCGAGATCGCATTCCCACCTCGGTGAAGCTGGAGATCCTGGGGGAGCTGGACGCCTGCGGGGTACCCGAGGTGGAGGTGACCGGCTTCGTCCACCCCCTGGTGATCCCGAACCTGAGCGACGCGGATGAGCTGGCCCGGCGAGCGCTGGGCAGCGGCATCAGGGCCCGGCTGCGGGCCCTGGTGCCCAACGTGCGGGGAGCTGGGAGGGCGCTGGAGGCTGGAATCTCGAAGCTGGCCTGGTTGATCGCGGCCAGCCCCACCTACCAGCGGCTCAACTCCAACATGGACCAGGAACGAGGGTTGGAGGAGGGGGCTGGGGTCTTCCGCATGGTGTCCGACTCCGGGGCGGAGATGGTGGCGGCGGTGGCGACGGCCTTCGTCTGTCCGTACGAGGGGGTCGTCGCATCGGAGAGCCTCTATTCCCTGGTGGGTCGGATCGCCGACCTGGGGGTGACGGAGCTTTGGCTGGGGGAGAGCGTGGGCCTGGCCTGGCCAAGCCTGGTCGGCGACCGCGTGGCGGGCCTCAGAGAGCGCTTTCCCCGCCTCCGCCTCGGGGTGCACCTGCACACCCTGGCCGGCCTCGCCCCAGCCAATGCCCTGGCGGCGCTGCGGGCCGGGGCCGTGATGCTGGAGGGGGCGGTGGGCGGGGTGGGCGCGGGGATCGCGCTCACCCATCCACAGCTGGAGTTCGGGAACTACGCGACCGAGGATCTGAACTACCTTCTCCTGGCGGAGGGGTTCGACACCGGCATCGACCAGGTGGGGCTGGCCCAGCTGGGGCGCCGGGTGCGAGAGCTGGCGGGTGGGGGCGGGAGCCGGGCAGCCCACTTCCTCAGCCTGGAACGCTATCTGGAGCGGAGCCGGGCCGTCCAGGAGGGTCTGGAGCACACCCGCCCGGGTGACTCGCGGGCGGGGCTTTCCGCAGGGGTTCAAGGTGGCTGAGCGCGCTCCCGAGGCCCCTCAGCCCCTGGCGGGTGTCCGGGTCCTGGACCTCGCCACGATGATGGCGGCTCCCGCCGCCGCGGCCTACCTGGCCGAGTTCGGCGCCGACGTGATCAAGGTTGAGAAGCCGAGGGAGGGGGACCCGCAGCGGCGCTGGGGGACGACGAAGGCCGGGGAGTCGGTCTTCTGGAAGTCGATCTCGCGCAACAAGCGCTCCCTGACCCTGGACCTGCGCACCCGCCGGGGGGCGGAGATCCTCCGCCTCTTGGTCAGGCGCACCGACGTCGTGATAGCCAACTTCCGGCCCGGCACCCTGGACTCCTGGGGGATCGGGTATGAGTGGATGGCGACGGCCAACCCCGCGGTGATCCTGCTCGAGGTTTCCGGGTTCGGCCAGGGAGGGCCCCTGGCCCGTCGCCCGGGGTTCGGCACGCTCGCCGAGGCCCGCTCTGGGTTCGCTCACCTCACGGGCCAGCCGGAGGGGGCGCCCACCCTTCCCAACATGGGGCTGGCGGATGGGGTGGCGGGGATCATGGGAGCCTTCGCGGTGATGCTGGCGCTGCGAGCCCGGGAGCGAGGGGACGGCCTGGGCCAGCGCATCGACCTCTCGCTCTGCGACTCCATCCTGCGCCTCATCGAACCGTCGCTTCTGGACTGGAGCCAGCTTGGGATCGCCGGGCAGCGGACCGGGAGTCGCAGCGTGCATGTCGCCCCCCGCAACGTCTACCGCTGCCGGGACGGCAACTGGGTGGCGCTCTCGGCCAGCACCCCCTCGATCGCCCGCCGGGTCTTCGCCGCCATCGGCAGGCCGGAGCTCGCGGACGACCCGCGGTTCGTGGACAACTCCTCGCGGCTGGAGAACGTCAAAGAGCTGGACCTGGTGATCGGGGAGTGGATCGGGCGCCACGATGCCTCCGAGGTGGTCGAGATCATGGAGAAGGCCGAGGCCGCGGTCGGCCCGGTTCAGGACATCCCCCAGATCCACCAGGATCCAAGCTTCAGGGAGCGCCCCTCGTTCGTGGAGGTGGAGGACCAGACCTTCGGGCCGATGCGGCTGGTGGACGTGGTGCCCAGGCTGAGCCGGACCCCGGGGAAGGTCCGGGCCACCGGCCCGGCCCTGGGGCAGCACACCAGAGAGATCCTGGCCGAACTCGGCCTCCTAGGGGAGTACGAGGGGCTGGAGGAGGAGGGGGTGGTCTGAGCGCCGCCTTCCTCAGCGGAAAGGGGCGACTGGCCACCTGGCTCTTCGCCCCCGCCACCAGCCCCCACCACTGCCGAAGGGCGCTGGAGCGGGGCTGCGACGTCGCCATCATCGACCTCGAGGACGGGGTCAGCCGGGATCGCAAGGAGGAGGGGAGGAACGCAGCCCGGGAGCTGCTCAGCCGTCGAGAGGGCGGCGGCCCCCTGGCCTTCGTCCGAATCAACTCCACGGCCCAAGGGGAGGGACGTGCGGACCTAGAGGCGGTGGTGCTCCCCCAGCTGGCGGGGGTGATGGTGCCGAAGGTGGGATCGCCGTCCCAGATCGAGGTGCTGGATTGGACCCTCACGAGATTGGAGCGGCAGCGCGGAGTGCCCGAGGGCCAGGTGTCGATCCTGCCGCTCCTGGAGACCGCCGCGGGGCTGGCGGCGGCCCGGGAGATCGCCAGATCCTCCCCGAGGGTCTGTGCCCTGGCCCTCGGCGTGGCTGACCTTGCCGCCGACCTGGGCGCCCGCATCGGGCCGGCCAGCCCTCTTCTGGCGGCGGCCCGGTCCGAGCTGGTCGTGGCCTGCCGAAGCGCGGGGGTGGGGTCCCCGGTGGACCCGGTGCATCTCGACCTCCGGGACCTCGCCGGACTGGAGGCTGCGGCGGTCGCCGCCCGGCAGCTGGGCTTCCAGGGCAAGGCCTGCATCCACCCGAGCCAGGCAGAGGTGGTGGCCAGGGTGTTCGCGCCCACCCCCGACGAGCGGGAATGGGCGCAGCGCATCCTGTCCGCCTTCGACTCTGCCGAGCGGGGAGGCCGGTCGGCGCTGGTCGTGGACGGGGAGTTCGTGGACTACGCGGTGGTGGCCCGGGCCCGCCGCCTCCTCGGACTCCCCGCTCTGGATCAGTTGAAGTCCAGGTCGCTGTAGACGAACCCCTCACGCTCCAGCACCTCGCCCGGCCGGGTGGGGATGGGGCGGCGGAAGATCGGCGCCGCATGGACGAAGGTGTGGAACTCTCCCCGCTCGCCGCAGGGGTCGACGGCTGGGGGAAGCGAGGTCAGCAGGGCGGCGTCGAATTCCCTCCCAGCGAGCTCGCGCGGCATTACCGTGGGGTCCAGGCACACCAGGGTGGCCCGGAGGCCCGACGCGATCATCTCCCGGGCCAGGGTCGGCGTCTCGCGCCCGAAGAGGGGGAAGACACCCGCCCACCCCAGGCTCGCCAGCCAGCGCTCCCGGTAGGAGCGGATGTCCTCCAGGAAGAGGTCGGCGAAGGCCAGGCGTCGGACCCCCTGGGCGCCCAGCTCGGCGAGGCCAGCTGTCATGCGGGCCTCGTACAGCTGGTTGGGGCAGCCAGGCGGTATCCAGACCTTGGTGAGAGGGAGGCCGAGCTCCTCGGCCTGCCGGTCGAGCAGTGACTCCCGCACCCCGGACATCGTCACCCGGCGGTAGCCCTCGGTGAGGGTGGTGAGCAGACCCACGACCCGAAACCTGCCATCCGCCAGCAGGGCCATGAGTCCGTAGGCGGAATCCTTCCCGGCGCTCCAAGAGAAGACGACGGGGACCCCGGCGGCCGGCCCGTCGGCTGGAGAATTCCGGCCGGCCGTCACCCTCTAGATGGTCTCGGGCTCGGCCGAGAGACCGGTCCGGCCCCTCAGGGTCACCAGCCCACCCCTGCCCTTGAGCAGGTTCATCGCGGTGACGGAGAGGGCGAGCAGGAGCGCTCCCACGATCTCCTGGGGGTGGAGCGGAGCCGCGAAACCGTAGGGGGCCGGCAGCGAGAAAACGAGGAACAACGCCGCGGGGTATCCGAGCTCGGCCAGGGTGGAGACCGAGGCGGGGGTGCTGGAGAGAGCCCGGTAATACAGCAGGAGGGCCAGGAAGCCGGGGATGAGGGCGATCCCCAGGAAGGCGGGGAGCTCGCCCGCGGTGTACCCGGCAAGCGGCGAGTGCCCTCCTGAGCTGGTGAGCAGGAGCAGGAACAGGATGGGAAGGGCGAGGGTGAAGCGCATCGCCGTGGTGGTGGTGAAGGAAACGTCGTGCAGGGCCAGCCGACCGAGGACGGTTCCGGCGGCCCAGAGCACCACCGCCCCCACCACGAACACCGCGGCCAGCAGGGCCCCGGTCGGAGCTCCTGGAACCTGGGCCGTGACGATGAGGGCGGCCCCACCCAGGGCGACCGCGGCCAGGGGCCAGAAGGCGGCTCCCCTTCGCTCCCTCAGGATGAGCCAGGACATCCCCAGTCCGAAGACCGGCTGCAGCAGGTAGAGGAGATAGACCTCAGACTCCGCCCCGGGGGTGGTGGCGTAGCTGAGGGAGCGAGTGAAGAGCACGGTAGCGAAGGCCTGGGGCCCGGCGGCGATGATCGCCAGCGCCAGCCAGCTCTTCCATGAAGCGTGCCGAAGTTCCCGGACCACCCCGCGGGCCAGGGGCAGGAAGCACAGGCTGATGAGCAGATCCTCGACCAGCACGATCTGGCTGGACGAGAGCCCGTCCTTGACCAGGGCGGGCCGGAAGTAGGCGTCCGCCGCCCACAGGGCCGCCGCCAGGGCGATGAAGAGCGCCGAGTAGCGGTCGAGGACGGACTTTGCGGTCCCAGGTCGTGGATTGGGTTTCACTGGACTTTGAGGGTAGCAGGAGAGCCGGGGGTGAAGGCGGTTGGGCCCGCGCGGGCCAGAGAGGTCCAGACGCCGGCGCTGGGGCAGGGCGCCTCCGTCCGG
>JAJZGN010000137.1 GCA_021798435.1 bacterium
GGGCCGCTCCGGGGGGAGTGAGGCTGCTCGCAACTCCCTTCCCGCCCTGCCTGAAGGGGCTGGTCGCGGACCCCACACACCAAAGGCCCATTCGGTCACCGGGCGACGGGAGTCGCTCGGAGGGTGAACGCCCGGTCGTCTTGGCCCGGGAAGACAAGAGCCAAGTTGGAGGAAGAATCGCCGCATTCTTGGAGAGCCAGCGCTCGCGGTCGGCGTACGGCTTGGGGCGCGCGACCCCCGGTGAGGTCGTGGTGTGGTCACCAGCCGTGACGGCGCTTCCCCCTCAGCGAACCGATCGGTCGGCGGGCCGGAGGCACAGGCGATGCCGAGTTTTGATTGGGCGTCCAGCGCAGTCGCGAGGGCGGCGCGGGCATCGTCCAGAAGTCGCAGAGCCGGGCGCGACGCAGATCCTCGAAAGCGGGATCGGCCACCCGGCGGCGCTCTCCGCTGCGGTCCGCTGAAGGATTCTCCCTCGGGCCCCGGCGGGATGGGGGGCCAGTGACCGCTGAGGGCCCAGTACCAAGGGCCGCGCCGGCCCGCTGCCGGCTGGCGGACGGGTGCCGCGCGACCTCTCGCCAGCGCACCTTCGCATTCCCCACCGACCCCTATACTGAGGTCGTGGCAGTGGGGGTCAGCGCCGGCGAGGACCTGTACGCGACCGGTCAGCACCGCGTCGACGAGGCCGCGCGGTTGCTGCACCTGGACGACGACCTGCACGCGGTTCTGCGCGAGGTCAAGCGGGTGTTCCAGGTCCACTTTCCGGTGGTCCGCGACGACCAGACGGTGGAGCTTTACACCGGTTTCCGTGTGCACCACAACCTGGCTCGAGGCCCGGCCAAGGGGGGGGTGCGCTATGAGCCCCACGCCAACCTCGAAGCCACCAAGGCCCAGGCGATGCTGATGAGCTGGAAGACGGCGGTCATGGCCCTGCCCTTCGGGGGCGCGGCGGGCGCCGTCCGGGTGGCGCCGGAGCAGCTCAGCTCCCGGGAGCTGGAGCGACTCACCCGGCGCTTCACCACCGAGATCGCGCTGCTTTTGGGGCCGGAGCGTGACATCCCCGCGCCCGACATCGGCACCAACCCCCAGGTCATGGCCTGGATGATGGACACGCTATCGATGCACGCCGGTTACTCGGTCACCGCCGCGGTCACCGGCAAACCGGTGGAGGCCGGCGGATCCATAGGCCGCATCGAGGCTCCGGGCCGGGGGCTGGCGACGGTTTTGATGCACACGGTGCGCAACACCGGTCTCACCCTGGAGGGTGCCAGCGTGGCCGTGGAAGGATTCGGCGCGGTGGGCGCGACCTGTGCCCGGCTGCTCACCGCCGCGGGCTGTCGGGTGGTCGCGGTCTGCGACCATGCCGGCGGTTGGCACAATGACAGCGGGCTGGACATCGCCGCCCTGGAGAAGCTCAAGGGGGAGGGCGGCCGGGTGCACGAGGGCGGCGTTCCTGGTGAGCCCATATCTCGCGAGGATTTGCTGTCTCTGCCGGTCACGGTGCTGGTGCCGGCCTCGGTGGAGAGCGTCATCAACTCGGAGAACGCGGCCCGGGTGAGGGCGCGGATCGTGGCCGAGGGGGCCAACGGCCCAGTCACCCCGGCGGCGGAGGCGGTCTTGGCCGAGGATGGCACGGTGGTGATCCCAGACATCCTTGCCAACGCCGGCGGGGTGACCGTCTCGTACTTCGAATGGGTGCAGGATCTGCAGGCGTTTTTCTGGGATGAGGCGGAGATCTCCACCCAGCTGGAGCGGGCCATGGTGCGGGCCAGCGAGCAGGTCTTCGCCTACTCCGCCCACCATCACATCTCCTTGCGCCAGGCGGCTTACGCCATCGCCATCGGCAGGGTGGCTCGGGCCTCCTCGGCCCGCGGCATCTACCCCTGAGCGGCGGGGGGAATCAGCCCGCCAGCTGACGGGGCCGGGAGGGGGCCAGCACCCGCTCGGGCTGGTACTCGAAGCGGTACCCCGCCCCGATCACCACGTGGATGTAGCGGGGACCGTCGTCCCGGGGCTGGATCTTGCGCCTAAGCCGGTAGAGGTGGGCATCCAGCGACCGCACCTGGTAGGGGTCGCGGCGGCGCCACACCTCGGAGATGAGCTGGGGACGGGATACCACGCGGCCGGCGTGGCGCGCCAGGGTCGTCAAGATCCCGAACTCGGTGGGGGTGAGGGCCACCTGGCGCTCGTCCCGGCGCACCTCGTGGCGACCGAGGTCGATGGAGAGGCCGGGGAACTGCAGCCGCTCGGGGGCCGCCGCGGCCCTCAGGAGCCGGGCCCGGCGCAGACGGGCGTTGATCCTGGCCACCAGCTCGCGCACCTCGAAGGGCTTGCGCAGGTAGTCGTCGGCCCCCACCTCCAGCCCCACCACCACGTCCTCGGACTCGTGCAGGCAGGAGACCATCATGACCGTGGAGCGGACGCCGGCGGCCCGCAACCTCCGGCAGACCTCCACTCCGTTGAGGTCGGGGAGGACCAGGTCCAGGAGGATCAGGTCGGGATCGGCCTCGCCGGCCAGCCTGAGGCCGGCGGTGCCGGTGCCCGCGGTGGCCACCTCGTAGCCGTTCTCGGCGGCGATCACCTGCACCAGCTGCAGCATGGCGGGATCGTCGTCGATCACCAGCAGCCGGGCGGTGTGGGCGCTCAGTCCGGGGGCCGGTGAGGGCGCGCTCCAGTCGCCAGTGGGGGCGGGCGCGGGTGCCTCGATCACCGGCCGATTGTGTTGCGAGACCCCCTGAACTACCCGTCCGGGAACGACAACGGGTGGGTAACAAGGTGCGCCACGGCTGTGACGGAGGGCGAGAGGCGGGGCGTGGGGCTACCATTAAGGTCCGATCTGAAGAGGAGTGGAGATGAGGATTCGACGCCCGTTGGGGGGGCGGAGGAACCGGCTGGCCACCTCCATGATGGCGGCCGGGGTGGTGCTGGTCCTGGCCGGGGTCGGGGTGCTGGTGCCGCCGCTGCTGGGGGTTTGGCAGCGGGGCGGCCACGACCACCAACTGCTGCAGCGGTGGCTGGGCAGCCAGGGGGCGATCACCAAGGTGCTCCCGTCCCAGGTGGTGGCCCCGGCGGGATCCAGCAGCCCGGGGGCGGAGGCGGCCTGCGGCAGCGGGTCCCCCTCCAGTGAGTACTTCCTGGTGGCCTTCCCCACCCTGCCCGGGATCGAGGGGGTGGCGGGAAACGGCAGCTGGGCCCTCCTCACCCAGCGTTCCGTGGTCCACTACTCCTCCTCCCCGGGCCCCGGACAGGAGGGCAACATGCTGATAGCCCTGCATCGGGAGCCCAACTTCGAGCCGCTGGGCAGCCTCAAGACCGGCGACCCCATCGTCATCACCAACCGCGCCTGCACCACGTTCACCTACACCGTGACTCAGGTCTGGGTCGAGAGCCCCAACAGGGTGAGCCAGCTGGGGCAGCTCAGCTCTGGCAAGTTCCTGACCCTCATCACCTGCACCCCACTCTGGGTCGACACCGAGCGAATCGTCATCCGGGCTGAGCTCACCTCCAGCGCACCCACCACATAGAGTGGGGCTGACCCCCGCACACCACTAGATACGGTCTCTCGGGCCGGAGCCCCTCGGCTGGGTCTGGTATGCTGGAGCCCGGGTCGGCGAGGTTTTGGGTGGTGGCTCCGCACCCCCGGAGGAGGTGGTCGGGCTTGGACATCGAACTGGGAAGGGGCAAGCGGGCCCGCCGCGCCTACGGCTTCGACGAGGTGGCGCTGGTGCCGGGGAAGGTCACCATCAATCCGGACGAGATCGACATCTCGCTGCGCATCGGCGAGGTCGAGGTGCCGCTCCCCATCCTGGCGGCGGCCATGGACGGGGTCGTGGACCCCAGGTTCGCCATCGCCATGGGCCGGCTCGGGGGCCTTGCGGTCCTCAACCTGGACGGCATCAACTGCCGCTACGACGACCCCTCGGCGGTCTACCAGGAGATCGCCGAGGCGCCCCGGGAGCGAGTCAACACGCTGCTCCAGGAGCGCTACCGGCAGCCGGTCCGGGACGACCTAATCGAGGCCCGGATCGCCGAGGTGAAGGCCGCGGGGGTGCTCTGCGCCGTCTCCACCACCCCGGCCGCGGCCGAGCACCGGCTGCCGCTGGTCACCGAGGCCGGGGCGGATGTCTACGTGGTCCAGGGAACCGTCCTCACCGCCCGGCACATCTCCAGCTCCTACCGTCAGTTGGACTTCTCCCAGCTGACGAGAGCCGCCAAGATCCCGGTGGTGGTGGGCAACTGCGTCGAGTACTACACCGCCCTGGAGCTGATGGCCACCGGGGTGGACGGGATCCTGGTGGGGGTGGGCCCGGGGGCGGCCTGCACCACGAGGGGGGTGTTGGGAATTGGGGTTCCCCAGGTCACCGCCACCGCCGATGTGGCCCAGGCCCGCAACGACCACCGCCGCACTGGCGGCAAGCCGGTCACCGTGATCACCGACGGGGGGATGCGGGTCGGGGGCGACGTCACCAAGGCGCTGGCCTCGGGAGCCGACGCCGTCATGATCGGTTCGGTTTTCGCCTCTGCCGAGGAGGCCCCGGGGCGCGGGCACCACTGGGGGATGGCCACCCCGGACCCCAACCTCCCTCGGGGCACCCGGATCCGGGTGGGGACCAAGGCCACCCTTCAGGAGCTGCTGCTGGGGCCAGCTCGAGTGGACGACGGCAGCCAGAACCTGGTGGGGGCGATCAAGGCGGCGATGGGGGTGTGCGGCGCGCGCACCATCGAGGAGTTCCAGCAGACCGAGCTGGTCATCGCCCCGGCCATCCTCACCGAGGGCAAGCTCTTCCAGCAGGCCCAGCAGGTCGGGATGGCGAGGTGAGCGGCGGGGGGAACGGCTGGTGAGCCTGGCTGCGGTCCACGCCGGGAGCGCCGCCGCCCCCCCCACCGCCAGCCCGGAGACCATCCTGGTGCTGGACTTCGGCTCCCAGTACAGCCAGCTGATCGCCCGCCGGATCCGGGAGCAGCGGGTGTACTGCGAGCTGGTCCCGGGCAACCTGCCGGCTGCCGAGGTGGCCGCCCGGGCTCCCCGCGGGCTGGTCCTGAGCGGCGGCCCGGCGAGCGTCTACGAGCCGGAGGCGATCCACCCGGACCGCGGCATCTACGAACTGGGGCTGCCCATCCTGGGCATCTGCTACGGGATGCAGCTGCTGGCCCATGACCTCGGGGGCAGGGTCAGCCCCGCCGGGCGCCGGGAGTACGGGCCGGCCGCGATGGTGGTCGACCGGGGAGACGGGCTGTTCTCCGGACTGCCCGCCGAGCTGCCGGTGTGGATGAGCCACGGAGACGTGATCGACGAGCTGCCTCCGGGGTACGAGGCGGTCGCCCACACCGCCAACAGCCCGGTGGCGGCCATGGCCGGACCCCTGGGGCGGTTCGGGATCCAGTTCCATCCCGAGGTGGCACACACCCCCCAGGGGTCGGCCATGTTGCGCAACTTCCTCTATCAG